>SLLU01000066.1 GCA_007133925.1 Candidatus Halarchaeoplasma halalkaliphilum
CGCCCATTTCCTTCCTATACCCGATGTTTTCATCTTCCATTTCTATCACCTATATATCTTCCATATACTGACTTTAATTTATACATGTATAGATTGGATATAGTACATGTATCATATAGTACATGGTCATCTTCCCTAATAAACTTTACCCCCATTTCCTCACACATCCAAGTGAAAATCATTATCGAAGGTGCAATCCTATCCGGAAAAACCTAAATATCGACTGAATAATCTGAGTATCTCATGGAAAATGACTTGGACCGGGACAGTATACTAATGGACGATAAGTTCCAGACCGCCCTAGGTTTGACGATTTTTTCTTTGATAGTGGTCCTCGCCCACCAATTTTCTGCGGACCCGCAGATATACTACGGAGGGGCGGTTATCTTCATCGCGATCTATCTGTGGCTGTTAACACCCATATCCTTCATCTTTACCACCTTTCTTATTATATCTGCCTCGGTTCTCCTTGGCCTCCTTCCCACCGAGGAAGCGTTCTATGGTTTTTCTTCCGGTACCCTCTTCTTTCTTATGGGTGCTTTCATCCTTGCCATTGCATTCGAAACTCAAGACCTCCACAAGAGGGTAGCCCTCACATTCCTGAAGTATTTTGGTGCCTCGACCAAACGGTTTTTGCTTGGGGTAACCATGATAGGTGCCTTCCTTTCCATGCTCATGCCAGAGCACGGGATAACCGCCATATTCATACCGATCCTGCTGAGCATATACATGTACACAAAAAGAAAAAATATACTGGAATCCAATTTTGCAAAAGCCACTCTTCTTGCACTATCTTATGGAACATCCGTTGGAAGCATAGCTACCTTCCTTGGAGGGGCAAGGAACATATTGGCGGTGGAAATATACACTAGTTATACCGGAGAAACAGTTTCTTTCTTGGAATGGTTCATAGCATCCATACCCATCGCATTGGTCATGATGGTTTTGGTTTATCTCGTTCTTAACAGGGTCTTTAAACTTGAAGACGTGGACATGGATAACATCCGTGTCAAGATCGAAGGGGAGTTAAAGAACATGGGCGACCTGACCATGGGACAGGGGATGGCAGCCGGTTTTCTCATATCCGGGTTCATATTATGGGCCACCATAGGGCAGGTACTCGGTATGGGGGTGGTGGCAGTGATGCTGGCAGTTGCCATTGGTATGACGAAATTGGTAACGTGGGAAGATGTTGAATCCAGGATGCCCTGGGGTACGCTGTTCCTTTATGTGGGTGCGGTCACCCTTTCTCTGGTACTCCCGAGATCGGGTATCCTTGACTCCATCGCAACGATACTACTCTCGTTCGTAGGTGAAAATCCCTATCTGGTACTGGCCACATTCGCCCTCTTGGCGGTGTTATTATCGGGGATCATGAGCAATGCGGCGGTGACGGCCATAATACTCCCCATCGCCATAACGTCCATGAGACCTCTGGGTTTACCCCTGATAGTACCCGTTTATACCATCGCTCTTGCCAGTGCCTTTGCCTTCACTACACCAGTGGGAACACCCAGCGCCATGTTGGTTTATGGTACAGGGAACCTGGATGCAAAGGACTTTTTCAAGTCTGGGATCATACTCAGTCTTCTAGGTGTGCTGTGCTTCCTGACTGTAGGACTAGGTTGGTGGAAACTATTAGGATATTGGTGACATGAAAAGGTGAAGAAATATGGTAGAAAAAAAGGAAAAAATCATGCTGATAGCAAGCTACAAACGCGAATACACGGAGATGGCCATAAGCAAGATCCAGCATTTGATACAAAAGAATAAACCAGATCGTATTGTTGTGATCAAAGCAGTGGAGGAAAGGGCTACGCAAGAGCTGGTGAGTGCAACGGTGGGTATCGAAGAAAAATCATCCATGCTTAGATCCGTAAGAGAAGAGAAAAAAATTCGTTCTGACGAACTGGCCTCAGACCTGATAAAAACATTGCATCAGATGGACATACCCATAGAGGTCTGTTTCAGGATGGGTGAAAAAATATCCCAGGAGATAATCAAGGAATTTAAAAGACTGGATGCGGATTTGCTCGTGATACACGATACAAAAAAAGGAACATTGGATAAAATATTCGGAAGCTGTACCACCGAAGAAATACTGGAACGTTTGGACAGCAACAAGGTGGTAAAGTTATAATGAAGTATACCCTTTAAACAAAGAAAGGAGTCATAAAAAAAATCTACCATGTACACCGATATATTCCTGTGGACGGGGATAATCACCCTATTGCTCGGGTACCTCCAGGATAGGTACAAGCACTATCTCAGGATATCGGGATACCTTCTCATGGGAATATTCTGGGTTACCCAGGCACCTTACTTTGTATCAGCGGGTGACCTGGTGAACGCAGGCCTGTGCCTGTTCGCCCTCCCCCTCTTCACATATTTCGCCTACAACGAGTTCCTCTCCAAAGAATGGAACGAGGATCCGGAAATCATGCGCTACCTGGCAGCCTGTATTTCCTTTTCCATGCTGATATACTACAGCATCCAGCGCATCCCGGTGGCCGCCGGAGCCTTGACATGGGCCGTTGCGGACCACACAAATGCCATACTGAATCTCATGGGGTACGATTTCACCCTCGGGGCCATCGAATACGGTGGTAATCCCCTTTTGTACCGGGTCAACGACAGTGAGATCGGGGTATCGCTCATAGGTTCTGGCATAAGGATAGTTTTCTCCTGTACAGCCATACAGACCCTTGCACCGGCGGGGGCCCTCATAGCCTTCACCGCAGCGGAGATGAAAAGAAAGGCAAAGGCCCTTTTCACCGCCCTCTCTGCCATATACGTTGCGAATTTGTTGAGGAACGTGATGGTGGTTTACCTTACCTACGAGGGCATAACCTCCTTTCACACGGCCCATAACACCATCGCAAAGGCCGGGTCAATGATAGTACTGGTAATACTGATGCTGATAGTTTTCGAGATCATGCCGGAGTTTTACGATAACATAATTGGGGTGATCTCCCTTCCCAAAAGGAAAAGATCAACCACCGGAGACCACCGATAGTACCCGTAAAGTATCACCTTCCTTCAGGGGTGTGTCCAGAGGAACAGGTTTACTTTCCATTATAACGATCACCGAATCGAGATGTTTATCCATACTGGCCACGAGGTCGGAAACCAGACTGTCCTGAGGGATGTCCATCGTACCCAAGCCCTGGACATGAACTTTCATAACGATCCATGGGGGGATGTGATATTTAGCCTTTAACCTTCCAGACCGGACAGGTAGGTCGATAGATTGGCCATGGCTTTACTGGGTTTCGAGGGATAGCTTTCCACTTTGGCTCTTACCCGAATTATGTAGTCTCCCGAAGATAGTACCAGATCACCCAGGTAGGCCTGGCCCTTGTGGATCCTGAAGTAAAGGTTGCAGTCCTCATCTACCCTTTGTTCAAGGGTGTAAAGGAGTTCGGCTATCATCTCCTTCGGCAGGTTCTCGAAGAACCTGTGAATATCCTTCCTGGCAGTTAGTTTGCCCCTCAGCACCATTATCCGGTTCCCGTGATACCCCTCCAGATCGGTTTCTTCCAGGTCCATTTGTATAAGTGCTGCGGTTTCCAGTGCCTCCTTTACCCGGCAAAGATCCTCGGTGGCATGACAGTATGTCTGGAACTCCACGTAGTGAAAGGTCATACTCACAGACAGTATTGATAAATTATAAATATCCTACTGCCGTGTGGGTCACAAAATAGGTGATGAAATGGATTGGGGAATGAAAAACCGCATGTCAAAACTGATACGATCGGACGGTCGATGCCTGTTTCTACCCATAGACCACGGGTACTTCCAGGGACCAACCACAAAACTTGAAAAGCCCGGAAAAACCGTGGAACCCTTGATGGAGTACGCGGACGCTCTCTTCGTTACAAGGGGCGTACTCAGAAACTGCATACCACCGGACAATACCAAACCCATCATACTGAGGGTATCCGGCGGTCCCACCGTGGTAGGAGAAGACCTTGCAAATGAATACCTGACCACCTCCATAGAGGAGATACTCCGGCTCAACGCCACCGCAGTGGGGATATCCATATTCGTGGGCAGCGAGTACGAAACACAGACAGTGTCCAACCTGGCTGACCTTGTGGACGAATGCGAGAACTTCGGCATACCGGTCATGGCGGTTACAGCCGTGGGTAAGGAACTGGAGAAAAGGGATGCCAGATATCTGGGACTGGCCTCACGGGTGGCTGCCGAGATGGGCGCACGGGTGGTCAAGACCTACTGGTGCGAGGATTTCCACAAAGTGGTTGACGGATGTCCCGTCCCGGTTGTCATGGCGGGCGGGCCCAGGGTTGACAGTGACCGGGAAGTGTTCGATTTCGTTTACGACGGTATAAGCAATGGTGCCGCAGGGGTTAACCTGGGACGTAACGTGTGGAAGAACAAATATCCAGTACCCATGATCCGGGCACTCCGAAGCATAATCCATGACGGTTACACCGCAGAGGAAGCGAACGACCTTTTCGAGGAACTGAAAGGCGAATAGTACATGCGGGTAGCCACGTACTACAGCAATGACGACGTGCGCACCGAAGAGGTACCCGTACCCACCATCGGTCCTGAGGAAATCCTGGTAAAGGTACATGCCAGCGGGATCTGCGGAAGCGACGTTATGGAGTGGTACAGGATAAAAAAGGCACCCAGGGTACTTGGGCACGAGATCACCGGGGAGATAACGAAGATGGGTGAGAGCGTGCAAGGATACCGTATAGGTGACAGGGTCTTTGTTTCCCATCACGTACCCTGTGATGATTGCATATACTGCAAAAAGGGACATACGTCCGTATGCGACACCCTTCGAACCACCAATTTCGACCCAGGGGGTTTCGCACAATACGTGCGTGTTCCCGGTATCAACGTGGAAAAGGGTGTTTACAAGATACCGGATAACATGAGCTATTCTGAAGGAGTTTTCATAGAGCCCCTGGCGTGTGTTGTGAGGGGACAGAGATTCCTGGGTGTCGAACCAGACGAAACTGTGTTGGTGATAGGTAGTGGTCTCTCCGGTTTACTCCACATTAAATTGGCCCTCCATAAAGGGGTGAGCAGGGTGATCGCCACGGACATATCTGACTTCCGCTTGGAGGTGGCAGAAAAACTGGGAGCAGATACTATTAGAGCGGAAGAGGTTTCACCCGAAAGGATAAGTGGGATAAACCATGGTAAACTGGCGGACAAGGTCATAGTCAGCACAGGGGCCAAGAATGCCATGGAACAGGCACTGGAATCCGTGGATCGAGGGGGAAGGATACTTCTGTTCGCACCCCTGATGCCCCAAGAAACCCTGGCCCTTCCGGTCTGGGAGATGTGGAAGAACGAAATATCCATCACCACATCCTACGCGGCATGTGACAGAGATATACGGGAGGCGATGGATTTGATCTCCGGAGAATATATTTCAGTAAAGGACCTCATAACCCACGAGCTACCCATGGAAGAAGCAAAGAAGGGCTTTCAGCTGACTGCCAGTGGCGAGAACTCTTTGAAGGTCATACTGAGACCGAATCCCTGATATATCAGCCAACGAACACGGGACGTTTGGATAGATCCCTGGGAAGGGGTATATCCCTGAAGGGTAGATCCCCCTGTTTTGATGCAAGTTCCTTTTCCAGCTCCTCAAAGGTCATGGAAATCTGCTCTCCGCTGTCCCGTACCCTGACCGACAGCTTTCCACTCTCCATCTCCCGGGAACCGACTACAGCGATGTAGGGCACCCATTCCTTCTCCGCCTCCCGTATCTTTTTTCCCATGGTCCTGTTCGTATCGTCTATGTCCGCCCGTACCTCTTTGAGATCACTGACCAGATCGGCAACGTACCCCAGTTGATCATCGGATACGGGTATGAACCGGAGTTGGGTTGGCGCAAGCCAGTACGGGAACGATGGTTTGATACCCCTGGCCCCGTCCTCAGCAGCCCTCTCCAGGAGTGTGTACATCACTCTTTCGATGCCTCCGCTGGGAGACAGGTGAAGTATGTA
>SLLU01000099.1 GCA_007133925.1 Candidatus Halarchaeoplasma halalkaliphilum
GGGTAAACGTCCATACCGTTTTTTATGGTTTTACTCAGGTCGATCATCTTCATATGGGATAATCCTGGTTTCATGGTTATCATCCGTACACCAGTGTCCTCCACCATGTAAATATGTTTTATCCTCCCTTGAATGAACACCCGAGCACCGAAAAAGTTTATATGAAATGACCCTTAGACCTATCCATAAAATACAAGGAGGTGACACTCGTATGCAAGGAACGGTAAAATTCTTCAACAACATGAAGAACTTCGGATTCATCGAGCCCGATGACGGCGGTGAGGATCTTTTCGTACATCGAAGCGAGATCAGTTCTGCTACCCTCAACGAGGGTGATAGAGTCGAGTTCGAAATCGAACAGAGCGATAAAGGTCCCAGGGCAGTGAACGTAAAAACCATCTGAAACCTGGCTTAGACGTTCTCGGTAAACAATTTTAGGGTTGAGAAACCCCTGCTTTATTTCTTACTATGAGAATTTTCTCCAGGTACATTTTTATAGCCTTCCGTGTTTGTCCCGTTCCCGGGATACATCATATGCGAGGGTTACACAGGAACCCTTTTCCTGTTTACTCTCGATTTACTCGCACTAAAACCTTTTCGCTCCTAAAGCGAGGGTAGCCAAGCATGGCCAAAGGCGCAGGACTTAAGATCCTGTCCCATAGGGGTCCGAGGGTTCAAATCCCTTCCCTCGCACTTTTTTTGTATATGAGCGGAGGGAATAAACAAAAAAGTGGGTGGACGTTAGTCCGATGCATACTTTAATTTTCTGTAGCGGAGCGAATGAAAATAAAGTAGAGGAGGAAGAACTTGTTTCTTCCTGCGATTTACAAGGGCTTTGCCCGAAGTAAAAAGAGGTACGGTGGTATAAACATCGGGATTAGTTTCTCTTCCCTCGCATTTTAATAATGACTGACCGAGGGTGTCGGTGTTGATCGGAACGAAATAGTTTTTTGATAGTTCCTCAGAGACCTTTGGTATCCAAGGCTTCCGAACACCGCTAGGGTAATCTATATATCAAATGAATGGAATATACATACAACGGAGCTAGGTAATATGTGTTACAAAGGGATCAGGGCGGTATTCATAGTACTGCTGTTGGGTATGAGTATGCTGGTTGCGGGCATTGGAGTCATGGATGACGAAGCGGACAACGAAGATTGGGAGGTATGGATGAACGGGCCGCAGATCGTAATATTGGGGGAAGAGAATAGCTGGAAAGCTCATGTTTGGTTCGAGAATCCATCCACGAGTAACTTGACATACACCTGGACCGTATCCGGTGAAATAGTGGAAGAGGATTCGGATGAACTCGAGTACACATTCCATACCCTGGGTACGTGGACAATAGAGGCAACGGTGGAGGACGAGGACAACAACACGGCCAGTGGCAGCATGAACGTCCGAGTGCATACCGACGTATCACTGACGGTGATGGATGAAGCCTACACACCCCTGGAAGATGCCTACGTATTACTTAGTAATGACGAGGGTTACGAGGAGTTGCAGAGGACTGACGAAAGTGGGGATGCATTATTCGAGGCGTGGGGTCCGCTGGGAAAACATCCTGAGGACCTTGAGTTTTCGGTGACCGTATGGTGTGGTGGATATGATTTAAAAACAGAGGTGTTCACTGGCACGGAGCACCAAATAGTGCTTTTCGAGGAAGACGATTATTCTCCACCGGTTGAAGACGGGGTTTACGTGGACAACATCAGACTGGAGCTGAGGCAGGAACAATCAGTAGGTTTGTTCGATACCGCCATGGGTGATCTGGATGCTTTCTTACAACCCATAGATGGTCCTATATACGCCGACCAAAATGAATCTATAAAGGAACTGATCCGGGAACTTGATTCTTACAGATCGTACACCGAGTTATCTTTGAACACCGCCTGGACGGAGCCATCAAGGGTGGAGTTGGATACGGTTGGAAATGGTGATCCTGGGGATTTTGTGATGAACCCCTTTTCCATTCAAGAGATACGACATGCACTCAACTATCTTATCAACCGTCAGCAGATAGTTGATGAGGTGTACGGAGGACGTTCTATCCCCATGTATCAGTCGATATCGCCCCTGAATGATTATTACGACAGAGAACTGAGGATGCTGGATGAATCATTCGGCTTTACTCCTGAAGGGAACTTTGATCATGCTTATAACATGATACAGGATGCCATGACCGATGCCATGCACCACCCTGATCTGGCTGGAGATATGAGACCTCCCGATGATTCGCCCACAGAGTTTTGGCAGTACAAACCGCCGGGGCGAGATTGGGGTGATATACAGGTCAAAGGTATGATCCGTGTTGAGGACAGCCGTCTCCATATGGGTAGATTGTTTTCAGACCTATTGGAGGACTGTGGCATCCGTGTGAACCGGATTGAGGGCGATAAAGGTACAATTACTACATGGCTCTTCACAGACCCAGCAGATTGGGAATGGGGGTTCAATACCGGTGGCTGGATATCCTCTGTTACCGTTGCTTACCAGCACGCGGTGCCAATCCAGTTTTATACTGATTACAACCGATTCATGCCCGGCGGATTAATCGGAGAATCCTGCAGGTACCTGTATCGCAGGGACGAACCCTATGCTCAGCCGTTGATCGATGATTACGTGAAACCCCTGGTGGACGGGTTGCTAACCGACGAACAAACTTACTGGGATTACATACGCCACATCTCCTATAAAGGCATGTTTCAAAGTTCCAGGATTTTCGTTACCCACAATCAAGAGGTTGTGCCTTTAAACAAAGAAAGAGTCTCCGAGGTGGCTTACGATTCAACCACGGGTTGGTCACAGTTCTTTTCACCCCGCACTATCCAGACAACCGATGGAGATCTCAAAGCGGCTCTATATTCCTGGAGCGATCGGCTCTATATGGATAACTGGAACGATATCCATGGTTCGAGGGATTACAATTCGATCTTAGCCCAGAGGATGAGTTATGATGCCGGAACCGCCCTCCATCCCATCAAGGGCACGTTCATACCCATGAGGGCGGATTTCGTGGCGGACCTGGAGATGGCAGAGATGTTCAACTCCATATACGGCGAGAACATAGTGCCCGGGGAGTTCATGCTACGCAAGGACTACGAGTTCGATGGAAACGGGGAACTGGTTAAGAATCTCGATATCCCTACCAACGACGACGTATGGTGGTACTGCGTACAGGGTGATACCTGGCTCCAGGGTGGCCATGAATACGACACCGATTGGAACAGGGTGCAGGTGGACAAGGTAGCCACCGCCGTTACGTACAATTACAATCTGGGTACGTGGCACTCCGGACACGATCTTACCGTAAGAGACATACTGGCATGGCATGCTTTCTCCAAGCAGCTCTCGTACGGTGAAGAACAGGGTGCGCTTGGAGGCCAGTACTACCATTCCAGCTGGGCGAGTGGAAATAGGCCCTACCATCAAAACGTGAAAGCCATAGAGATCGTGGATGCTGAGAAAGGGATAATCACATACTATGGAAACTACACCTTTCCAGTGGACTCGGAGATATGCGGATATTACGGAGATTTCCCCATGCATCCCTGGCAGCTCTACGAAGCAGTGTCGCATCTACGGGGAGAGACGGACTACGCCGATTCGGGAGCAACTCCACACGACATATACGAGTGGACGAACATAGCCGGAACCAATTACGTGCACTGGATCTGCCAGGATCAAACAGTGGACTTCAGGAACACACTGATCAACCTCAAGAACGCCCAGTGGCTTCCTCCATACATCTCCGGACCCATCGACGTTGATGATTACCAGGAGATCGAAACCGAGATCGATTCGATCACCCACTGGCAGGACACCTACGGGCTATCATGGATCTCCCAGGGTCCCTTCAAGATAGTGGAATACGATTGGCAAGATATATCTATGGAGATGGAGAGACATACCCATGAGGATGGATACCCATTCCCAAATGAACATTGGAGCGAATCTCTACTCATAAAACGGCTGGAACACGGGAACATGACCGCCCCCGCAGAACTCTATGCGGGAGAACCTTTGATGGCAGATATACGTATATTGGTCTTGAAAGAATATCCATCCTATCGGACAAGGGATCTTAGAGAGGATGAAGATTTTGAATCCGTTCTTTCAGTGTACGATGAATTTGGTCTTTTAGTATATGAAGATACGGAACCAAACTATGTGGATTCAGATGGAACCTATCTGCACGTGACCATCCCCGGCACCGTAACCGGCGATTGGAGTGAGGGTTGGTACCAAATTGAATTCGTCTCAGGATTTGAAGGTCAGAGGTACAAATCTAAAACATTCAGAATTCTCTATGTTTCACCAGGCACGACCGAGATAGTGAACCATGCCTTATCTGTCTCACCAACTGTGGGAATAACTCCATTGATGGTAAACATCACTGCATCCGCAGAGAACCTGGGTAGTATACAAGGCAGTGAGACAATACTGATCGATGGCCACGCCGTGGATTCGGTGACAGTTCCCGGCTTTGGATTCGTTAATGAGACCATAACCCATACATTCCAAGAACCCGGTACTTACGAAGTCACCTTCGGTGAGCTCACGGAGACCGTTACAGTCTTTGAACCCGTTTTCGAACCTGTGGATACAGAATTGATAATCACTCCTATGTGGGGTACCCCACCCCTTGAAGTGAACATCTTTGTTCGTGCTAGAAACACCGGTCATCTGGATGGTTCCCTTGATCTGGTTATCCATGAGACGGTAGTTCATTCGCTGTTCATATCGGCAGGAGAGAGTGCGGAGCACATCCTCAACTACACTTTCCAAGAACTGGGTACCTACTCCGTATCATTTGCGGATATTGAGGAGGAAGTCATGGTCGTAGAACCGGTACCCGAGTTCGTTAACCTGCAGTTGAGCGTGTATCCCAAGGACGGTGAGGCCCCCCTTGAGAACGTTGTCATCTACATTTACGGAGAGAACTCCGGGGCCGCTGAAGGCGAGTTGGAACTGCTGATAGATGGTGTTGTGGATTACACTCTGGTCATACCTGCCGGAGAGAGTTCGGAGCATACGATTGTACACGAGTTCCAGGTTCCCGGGACTTACAATATAACATTCCATGATCTCACGGAGACGGTGTTGGTTGTTGATCCGGAAAAGGAAGAATACTCGGATACCGACGCACCTCTGTGGATACTCCCTGTCATCGGTCTGATCATAGTACTGCTTACCCTGATGTACTACATCTACAAGAGCACCAGGAGGCCTAAGTCTATGGGCGTATACGACGAGGATGTGTACGGGGATGAAATTCTCATGGAAGATGATAAAGATGCTGAACATCAGGAAGAGGACATTTAATATGGAGGATTGAAGAAACCTTTATATTATATCGCGGAGATATACATCCTACCGGAGCTAGGTAAAATGTGTTTCAAAGGGATCAGGGCAATATTCATTGTACTGTTGCTGGGCATGGGTATGCTGGCTGCAGGCGTTGGAGTCATGGATGACGAGGTCATCTGTGGAGATTGGGAAGTATTAATCGACGGTCCGTATCTTGTTGTTGCTGGCGAAGAGAATATTTGGGAAGCGAGCATCCTTCCCGGGGATATCCCGACGAGCGACTTTACCTTTTCATGGACTGTTTCGGGTGAGATCGTCAGTGAAGAATCGAACATCCTCTCTTACACGTTCCATAACATGGGTGCAACCGAAACCATAGAGGTCACCGTTATGGACGAGCATAACAACACAAGGACTAGTAGGATTGATGTAGGAGTGTATACGGACATAACTGTGACGGTGGTGGATGAGGACCATGAACCCCTGGAAGATGCATATGTTTTTTTTTCTAAATACCATGGTAGAACACTCGAGAGAACCGATGAGCACGGTAAGGCCCTATTCCATGTATGGGTATATGATGATGGGACAATATTCTCCGTAACCACCTGGTACAGCGGTTACGGTTTCGTTACCGAGGAATTCACCGGTGTTGAGCACCATATAGTTCTCCTGAAAGAAGAGGAAACACTCCCTCCTGAAGAGTCATATTACGTAGATCGCATACGAATGGAAACTAGAATGGGAATGGATTCTGCTTTGTTCGACATCGCCATGGGTGAACTGGATCTATTTCTAGATACCATATCAGGTGAAACCTACGCCGGTCATAGTGAAGACTTCAGGGAACTTATCCAAGAACTAGACACTTACAGGGCTTACAACGAATTGACCTTCAACACCGCATGGACGGAACCCTCACTGGTGGAGTTGGACATAATAGGGGATGGTGATCCCCTTGACTTCAGGATGAACCCCTTGGCAGTACGAGAAGTACGGTTCGCACTCAATTACTTACTCAACCGACAGCAGATAGTGGAAGCGGTGTATAAGGGTCATTCGATACCCATGTACCAGGCGATATCTCCTCTGAACGAGTTCTACGAAAATGAGCTAAGACGGCTGGATGAAAAATATGGTTTCACTGCCGAGGGAGACTTCGATAAGGCTTACAACATGATACAGGATGCCATGACGGACGCCATGAACAACCCCGAACTGTCGGGAGATATGAGACCACCTGAGCTATCACCAACACGATTCTGGCAGTACAAGCCCCCCGGTGGTACCTGGAACGATATCAACATAACGGCTCTCATCCGTGTGGGTGATGGCCGTCTTGAAGTGGGCAACATGGTCGCAGATCTTATGGAGGTTTGTGGTATACGGGTGGATAGACGTGAAGGTGGCCGTGAACTGATCGAGGTATGGCTATTCACGGATCCTGCAGATTTCCAATGGGGGTTTTACACAGGTGAATGGATCGCTTCTGAAACTGTGGCATACATGCATTCCCTACCAGTTCAATTCTATACCGATTACAACGGATTCATGCCCGGGGGATTGCTTGGGGATGAATGCAGGTACTACTATCGTCGGGACGAATCCTATGCTCAGTCCTTGATAGATGATCATGCGAACCCCCTCATGGCTGGGTTGATAGAGGACAAAGAAACCTACTGGGATCACGTGAGACACATCTCGGACACCGGGATATACCATAGTGCCAGGATATTCATCTCTCGTAATCGAGACATCATACCCATGAATAATGAACGAGTGAGCGAGGTGGCCTACGACGCTACAACCGGATGGTCCGGAGTGTTCTCCCCCCGGACAGTACGGACCATTGATGGTAATTTGACAGCAGCAATCCACCGCGCGGTGGGTTTTCCGTATATGATACCCTGGAATGATATCGAAGGCTCGGATGATTACGAATATGATCTTTATCTGGATATGATCTATGACCCGGCTACGAAACTACATCCGGTAAAGGGGACGACCGTACCCATGAGAGCGGATTACATCGCTGATGAAACACTGGCCAACATTTACAACGCTCGGTATGATGAGGACATATCTCCCGGAGAACTCATGGCACGGAGGGATTACGAGTTCGATGAAAACGGAGGACTGGTAAAGAAACTGGAGGTACCCTCAGGTGATGATGTGTGGTTCTACGATGTGCAGACTGAAACTTGGATAAACGGTGGCCACACTTACGACCCTGAAACCAAAGAACTGGTGCAGGTTGACAGAGTGGCCTCCGCAGTCACGTACAAGTACCATCTCGGAACGTGGCATTCGGGACACGAACTAAAGCTCAGAGATGTGATGGCATGGCACGCTTTCTCCAAACAGTTATGTTACGACAGCCATTGGGGTGCCCTGGAAGGCCCATATTATCATTCGGGATTTGCCGCTGAGAACAGACCCTACATGCAGAACCTGAAGGCCATCGAGATCATCGATGCCAAGGAGGGTATCGTAACTTATTACGGTGATCATACCTTCCCGGACAAGTCGGAGATCGCAGGGTATTATCCCCGATTTCCCTTACATCCATGGCAGCTCTACGAGGCGGTTACCGAGCTTAGGCACTCTCCCATCACGGAATACGCTGATTCAGGTAACACACCTTTTGATATATACGAGTGGAAAAATCAAGCGGGAACGAATACCGTGAGCTGGATAAGCTCATCACAGACCGTGGACTTCAAGAACACCCTTCTCAACCTTGCTGGCTTGGGAACACTTCCCGCAAAGATACCTCCGTACCTGAACCACGGGCCAACCCCTATAACCGAGGATAAACATGTGGAGGAGATACAGGCAATAACCGCATGGCAGGATACCTACAGGCATTCATGGATCTCCCATGGTACCTTCAAGCTTATCCAGTTCAATATAGTCTCGCTGACTGGTGAGTTGGAGAGGCACACCCATGAGGATGGCTACCCCTTCCCAGATGACCACTGGAGAAACCTTCTGAGCATCAAGTCGCTGGAGCATGACTACATGTCCAATCCTCATGCCATAACCTCTGGAGAGGAATTGACCACGGATATCAGGGTCAGTGTGTTCGAAGAGTATCCTGTTAGTCTCAGGAGGGCCCTTGACCCAAGTTTGGATGATTTCAACTCAACCCTGACCATCTTTGACGAACATGGAGATCCCATTTACACCGACGGATCCCCGGTTTTCAGGATCCACGATGGCTCTTATCTAACAGTGACCGTTCCGGGTATCGTGACCGCAGGTTGGGAACCAGGTAATTACACCCTGGAATTCAAGTCGTCCCTTTTACACCAGGATATACCAACTCTGACTACCTCCACGGTTCTGGTAAATGAACCGGTCTTCAACCTCGAAAATCATCACTTGTCAATGAGTGCCACTGCTGGAAGAGCACCTCTGGAAGTGAGGATATCCGTGGGTGCTAATAATTCGGGAACGGCTCCGCTTAGTGAAGATGTATTCATGGACGGTGAAGTAATACACACCCTTACGGTGCCAGGAGGTGAGTCGGAAATTGACGAGTTCACATTGAACTTCACCGAGGCTGGAGAATATTTCATCTCTTTCGGCCCGAAGTATAGAGTTATAAGTGTCATCCATTACCATATACCTGCCGAACTTGTTAACCATTCTCTAATCACAAGCCAGGACTCCGGTTTAGCCCCCCTGAAAGTGGAGATCAACATCACGGTGGAAAACGTAGGTGAAGTGGACACAGAAGAGTATGTTTTCATAAACGGAGAAATGGCATACATCTTTGATATACCTGCCGAAAGTACCTTCGAACGCACCATCGAACACACCTTCGAACAGGCCCGTGAGTACTTGGTGGAGTGGGGTGACAAGAATGTGGTGGTAACGGTCCTCAACCCTGTACCGGAATTCACCAACCTTCATCTGGATGTGAGCCCCGTATCCGGTGAAGCCCCCCTTGAGGATGTTGTCATATCCTTTTCCGCAAACAACTCTGGCACTGTTGACGGTGAGTTGGAACTGCGGATAGACGGTGTTTTGAAGTACACCCTAGTCATACCTGCCGAAGGGAGCGCGGAGCATACGGTGAGACATTCATTCCAGGTTCCCGGGACTTACAATATAACATTCCATGATCTCACGGAGACGGTGGTTGTGGTGGAACACTCGGATACAGACGACCCCCTGTGGATACTACCTGTCACGGGCATTATAATAGTACTGCTGGCCCTGATGCACTACATATACAAGAGCACCAGGAGGCCTAAGTCTATGGGCGTATACGACGAGGATATGTACGGGGATGAAGATATGGATTCGGGGTTCGAGGATGGTGATGAGCTAGATGAAGACACATATCCCCCGGATGATTGAATCTATCCAAGACATCTGACTCCAGAGATATTTTAGTTTCAAGGGAAACCATTATATAGGATGGTTTCATGGGAAACTTGTTTAGATGGAAAACCATGAAGAATCGGACAAGGACCAGGATTCCTCCCAGGGGAATTACAAGCGATTAAAGGGGATCATGGCGAGACCCAGCAAGGATCAGATACTGGAAGGTAACATCGTCCTTGTGATGTTCAAGCTCGGGTGGCCCATCATGGTGGCATCCATGTTCAGGACCCTCTATAATCTGGCGGATACCCTGTGGCTGGGTCGTTTGCCCGGAGATGCCTCGGTATTCGCCGTGTCCGCCGCCAGCCAGGCATGGTCCGTGATATTCATAATCATGTCCCTGGAGATCGGTATGGGTGTGGCCGCACTTGCACTGATATCCCAGTACACAGGTTCCAAAAGGTTCGACAAGGCGACTCAATACGCCGGTCAGATGTATTTTTTGGCCATAGTGCTCTCTTTAGTACTGGCCACCATCGGTTACATAGCGACCCCTCATTTACTGAGGGCTCTCACAGCCGGAGCCGGGGAGGATGCCCATCTCCTTACGGAATACGGTACCCAGTACCTGAGGATAATCTTCATAGGTATGCCTTTCATGTTCATGTTCTTCGTGTTCATGTTCATACTCCGGGGTTGGGGGGACAATGTTACACCCATGAAGATCATGATCACCACCTCTCTGCTGAATCTAATAGTGGATCCTTTCCTGATACTGGGTTCGGGGCATGTGTTCAACGTATGGTCATATACTATAACCATACCCACCTTTTTCGGTTATCAGATACCCCAGATGGGTATAAGGGGGGCGGCCATAGCCACGGTGAGCATACAGGGCCTGGCAGCGGCTATCTCATTGTACCTCATGTTTACTGGTAAAGTGGGTTTGAAAGTAAAACCCCATCATCTGAAACCGGATATGAGCAAGATAAAAAAATTCTTCAAGGTCGGTATCCCGGCTTCACTCGGCAGGCTCGGTAGTGCAGCGGGATTTCTGGTATTGTGGGCAATAGTGTACCGTCTCCCGGAAGCAGCCAATGTGGGTGCGGCCTACGGGGCTGGTAACAAGGTTCTCAACATCATGTTCCTTGTGATAGGTGGTGTGTGCATGGCCATGGCCACCATGGTGGGCCAGGCCCTGGGTGCCGATATGAAGGAAAGGGCTGAACAGGTGGCCAAAACAGGCATGATGGCCATGATCATACTGATGACTGTGATAGCCGTTGGGGTCATGCTGTCCAGCAGGCACATAATCGCCTTCATAATCCCCGGACAGGACGAGGTGATCTCTTCCGGTGCAAGGTTCCTTCTGATATATTCCATATCCATACCTTTCTTCGGCATCTACGAGGTGGTATCCCATCTTATGGGTGGCTCGGGACACACGGTCCAGCAGATGGTCTTGGACCTTACAAGGATCTGGGCATTCCGCATAACCATCGTGTTCATCCTGGCAATAGTCATGGGCATGAATGCCACCGGTTTCTGGATCGGTATGTCTGCCAGTAACATAATCGCCGCCGGTGTGGCCCTGTTCCTCTACTCCAAGGGGTGGTGGAAGGAAAAGATTATAGAAGACGGAGCCCCTTCGGGTATAGGAGTTGAACAGGGAAAGCCCGACGATATCTGAAAAAAGAGGGAAATCCAATATGGAAAAGAAAACCGTACACAGGCTGCATCAGGTGGTGCACAAAAGACTGATAACATTCATATGTCACCAGCTAGAGCCCTACGACTTCAACCGTGGTGAATTCCCCATACTCTTCACACTCATAGAGAAGGGCGACGGAAAAACCCAGAAGGACCTTTGCCAGGAGCTACCCATCTCTAAATCCACTATCTCCAAAGTGATCGACAGTTTGGTGGAAAAAGGATACCTCGTGAGGGAACCGGATCCGGAGGACAGGAGGGCCGTCAGGATCTATCTTACAGAGAGGAAGGAAGAGATCGAAGATCTCATCAGAGAACTGGATCAAAAGGCGGAGAACATGATGTTGATGGGCTTCGACGATGACGAAAAAGAGCATCTGAGGCTTTACCTGGAACGGATATTGAACAATCTTGAGGAGTGATCCAATGCTCGGTCTGTTACTGGATTACGGGTTGATGGCCTTGGTGGCTTACATAATATTCAAAGATGTTAAGAAGCAGGGAAAGAATCCCAACTTGTTTTGGATGTGGCTTCTGGCCATGGCCGTGGGTTACCTCTTTCTACAGATAATCGGTATAGCCGTGGTTTTCACTATCTATCTCGTTTGGGGTCGATATCAGCAGATGCCGTGATTCATTTTCCAGCTAGCAGGGTGACCTTGGCACGGTCTCCTATCTCAGGTACCTTTCGCAGGCCCCACATTATGTCTGCATTGGGCGCCACATCCCTTATGGCCTCCAGGGCGTCCTGTGCCTCCATCTCCGCATATCCCATCCCGCTGGTCACCACCGTGAGTATGGTGCTGTAATCGTAAAGGTCATCCAACCACGGAGAGCGAAGGGCCTCCCGGGCTGCGTTCTTGCCCCTGTCCCTTCCCTTTCCGTAACCCGCACCTATGTGGAATTCCTTGGCATTGGAACAGAACCTCTTTAGATAACGGATATCCTCAACGGTAACCACCGCGTTGAAATCTTCCATGGGTAAGCGTATGATGGAGTTCATGACCTCAAAGGCCTTGGTCATGGGAAGGTTAGGGTTCAACCTCAACAGTCTGCTGTTGCTGAAACATCCTAGTATGTCCGAATTCTCCCTTACCCTGTACTTTGCCTCTTCGGCGAAGTTGATCCTGTTACGGTTCTCCGTATCGAAGGGCATGGCCACCAGGGATATGGTAAAGGCGGAGGTTAGCTTTGCTAGTTTTGCACATATTGGCGTGGTCCAGCTACCGGTCTCTCCACCCATACCCGCTATCAGGTAAAGCATCTCCGCATCCCTCATGGTATCGAAGAGTCTTTCTTCAGATTCGTTGAAGGGCTTCAGATCGTATGACGCTTTGGAAAGGTAACCCTCGCTGACATCTTTTTTGGTGATGGGTATCAGGGGATAAGCCTCTTCCCGTTCATCGCATCCAACTTCGTAAATCTTCATGTTGTAAAGGGATGGGTCCTCACCCAGGGTTTCCACTATGTTTCTCCCGGCCCCGCCAATACCGAGTGTCATGACCCTTGGTCTGTTCTTGGGTTCCGCTGATTCGGAACCGAATCTTTTTGTTTCTGCCATTTGATACAGAGGGTACAAGCACAACGTTTGATAAAAAGATTATTCATTGTCGTACCCTTTTTTTCCCGATAAATAACGGGTGATGAAAAAACCGAAGAACACTCCCAACAAAGGACTAAAAAATGACGCAAAAGCCGCCGTCGTGGCCCCGTCAACTAGAAAAGCAATGTAGGTCCCGAAGAAAAGGCCGCCGATCAGACCGAATATCGGTCCGGATGGATAGCTAAATAAGGAGGAACCCAGCGTAGCTGAAAAAAGGGACACCGAGACAGATGTCATGATGGCCATGGTCAACGTCCTTTCGAAGCCATCCAATCTCCACATGGAAAGGATCATGATAATTACCGAGGCGGAGATGATTAATTGTGCCAAAATCCAGACCTCTTTGTGCTCAAAAAAATATCTGGACCTTCCTTTGAATCTATCGATCCCTATTGCCATAGGATTACTAATATGCTCTAATATTTAATATTTCGTGTCTAACAGGCTTCCAGGAACACAAGGTATAAAAGCCAGGGTCATTTAATATATCTTGGTATGCCAAAGTTTAATGCATTTCAGAAAATCTCGAATTGTAACCTGGTACCACCGGGTACGTGTCAACGTGAAGTATCCGCAGGAGGGCGGGTTATACCCATGGTCCTCATACTGATACTGGTGCTCGTTCACTTCGCACCATCGTCAGCCCAAGAAATATTCTCAATGGATACGTTAAGGATAAACAGTGATGATGGATTGATCGCCTTCGTAGAAACTTATGACGTGCCTGGAGAGGGTACCAAGGCTTCTCCTTTCATAATCCAGGGATTCACTTTCGATTCGGAAACCCCTGGTAGCAGGGTCTTCATAGGAAATACTTCCCTTCACTTTGAGATCACGGATTGTGTCTTCTTAGGAGGTACCAGAAAGGACGCACCGTGGAATCGGGGTGCAGGAATCGAGCTGTACAATGTGAACAATGCCAGTGTGAGTTTCAACACGTTCAAGGCCAATCGTATAGGTGTACTCCTCACGGACAGTTCGGGTAATACCATCAGGAACAACAGGTTTGAAAACAACACCTATGGGGTGTGGTACCAGGACTCTCCACATAATACCGCCCTTGATAATGTTTTCAACAAAGGCGGTTTTCACCTCACGGGTTCTCGTGAAAACTACCTGTATCAGGATATCTCGGGAAACTCGATCGGTGGTAAGGACATAGTGTATCTCAACAACAGGGACTTGGGATGGTCTCATATCTCGTCCGATGTGGGTCAGGTGCTATTGGCCAATGTAACCAGGGTTAGTTTCCGGGACGCACATATTGA
Organism: Candidatus Halarchaeoplasma halalkaliphilum; assembly: GCA_007133925.1. GTDB lineage: Archaea > Thermoplasmatota > Thermoplasmata > Halarchaeoplasmatales > Halarchaeoplasmataceae > Halarchaeoplasma > Halarchaeoplasma halalkaliphilum. The sequence goes on from SLLU01000099.1 coordinate 14,227, forward strand.
TAACTGTAACATCGTCGTGGCCTTTTCTTCTCAAGTGGAGATAGAGAATGTTCAGATAAGGAACCACAACGAGGAAGGGATATACCTCTATCATTCGGACCGTGTAGAGATAAAGGATTCCGTGATCAACCAAAACAAGATCGGCATAAGACTGGTGGGTTCCTCTTTCAACAACATCAAAGGTAATACACTCAGGGGGAATTCACAGGACGGAATACTCTTGGACCAGGGCTCTTCCGAAAATCTCATCGAAGGCAACATCATCTCAATGAATCCACTGGTGGTGATAAACTCCCATGATAACTTGATAACCAAGAACATCATATTCCGATCCATAGGTGAAGGACTGCGCTTGATGCAGGGTTCCTGGGGAAATGTAGTACATGAAAATGCATTCCTTTATAATAATCGGGCACGAGATGTCTATGATGCCTCCAGGATACAGGCACGGGATGTCACCGGTGCAAATCACTGGAACTCTTCCGATCACCGTGGCAATTACTGGAACGACTGGACCGGGCCCGATGAGGACCTTGATGGTATAGTTGATCTTCCCTACAACATTTCCGGGAGCGAGAGCAGGGATCTTTACCCACTCACAGAGCCTACCATGCCCGTGATATCCCGTCCACCGGAGAATCTTACAGTGGTTCCCGGAAACAACACACTTGAACTATCGTGGGCACCTCCTTCATGGGACGGTGGAACGGATATCACAACATACCGGATATACCGGGGTGAACTCAGAGAATCCCAGGGGCTCTTGAAGGAGGTCCAAGGTGATGAATTGAACTACCTGGATCAACAAGTATCAAACGAGAGAGCTTACTACTACAGGATATCTGCCGTTAACGACGTGGGTGAAAGCATATCCACGGGGATCATAATGGGTATCCCGGACGGGATTCCTCCCGAACTGCGCATAATAGAGCCGGTTTATAATTCATACCATAACCGTGATCATGTGACTGCAAGCTGGGAAGGAGCAGACCCGAATTCAGGTGTGGACCATTACGAGATCAGGATCGATTCAGACCCCTGGATTAACGTGGGTATGAACACAACCCACACATTTTACGATCTTGCAGATGGCACAAGGACCTTAACCGTCAGAGCGGTTGACGGGGCGGGTAATTACGCTGTTATAAGTTCCACCTTCACCATAGATACGACCCCTCCAAGAGTTCTTGAATACGGACCCGTGGGGGATTCCGTTTCTGTGGATGCAAATATTACGGTTCTTTTTTCACAGGAGATGGATCCGGGATCTATTGTGGTGAATGTGACGGGTCTTGAGCATCTAGTGATGTTATGGCTAAATGAGACCACTCTTCTTGCAGCTCCTGGCCACGGCTTTGATTACGGGACTACCTATGATGTGCATCTGTCTGGAAGTGATCTGGCGGGCAACGAGCTCGAACCCTTGAGCTGGTCATTCCAAACAAAGACGGGTGGCACGGTCACCGGACGTGTTGTGAACAAAGACAGGTCTGCCATCAATCGGGTGAGGATAACCCTGGATGATACGACCGCTTTCACCGACGAGCAGGGCGAATTCACGTTCCACACCTATTCAGGGACACGGACGGCGGTGCTCACCAAGGAGGGATACGAGGATAAAGTGGTGTGCATGGAGGTGATCGCGGGCGAAGTGAATGATATGGGAGAGATAACCATGAACCCCGTCAAAGCTTCTGGGTACGACCTATTGCTCATAGTTGCTTCCTTCGTTGTGGTATCTACAGGATTGATAGCACTGGTAATCTTCTTATACCGCCACAAGGATACCGGTATTATCGAAGAGGACTTCGACTACGAGGATGAGGATACCGAGGAACTGCCTGCGGAATTCCTGGAGTGAATGTCGATGAAAGAGAAAAAAGCCGTTAAAGGGATAAGTTTATCCCGGGATGAAAAGGTTCTCCATAGTGGTGGAAGGTGCTGGCGCAGCGGGATACTTTGGTTGATATCCGCAATACTGTGGATGTTCGTCGGCCTTTTCTTCCCTTTGATTTTCTTCATGGGCCTGATCTTTTTTGCGGCTATTGTAATACGTATCCCATGGTTCACCTATGTGTTAACTGATAAGGGAGTTCATACCCGTCACAGAAATCTGTTCGATGTGGAATACCATCATGTAACCTGGGGCGAGATCAGAGGCATGTCCATGGTAATGTCCAACACAGGTGAGATACTGGATTTCGGGAACATAACCCTGATACTTTCCGAAAGAGAACCCATGGTTTTAAGGGACGTGAAAACACCCAAACGTCTGATGGAGTTCATGGATGATCTGAGGTGAACCTTTGGAGGACATGTATCTCTTCGAACGGTTCAAATGGAAGTTGCTTAGAACATACAAAGGCAAGGATATTTGTGAGGCCATCGGTGGGGGCCCCGATGAGAATCAGGAGGGTGGTTTTCATCGTATCGTAACTAACTATGAGGTCAAACTGGAACTCCCAACCCGGGAGCAGGCAGTTGAGGCGATCATGTCCGACCTTGAGCTGGTTCGCGGTATCGGTCCGGCAACAGCAACCAGGCTGAAGGAAGAAGGTATCCGGGACATCGTTGAGCTTACCGATAGTCAACGGTGGTGCTCCCGGTCGGAACACATAGTGAAGATGGTGGATGACGAAGATCTTTTTTCTCTTCAAAGCCTTCTTCAGAGATGCCATTCCATGAGCCATCCTGGCTGTTACCTGCTATCTGGGTTCACACGGAAGGAGGACCTGCTCTTCTTCGATATAGAGACCATGGGCCTTCGGTTCCGACCCCTGTTTCTCATAGGCGTGGGTCGGTTTCTTGGGGACGGATTCAGGGTGGAGCAGTTCTTTGCAAGGGATACCACGGAGGAGAAGGCGGTGATACGGGAGTTCCTGGACTTCCTTTCGGAAACGCGGGTACTGGTAAGCTTCAACGGCAGGGCCTTCGACTCCCGGTTCATAAAGGAGAGGATGGACATATATGGTTTACAGGGATTCCATGACCTCCCCCATTTCGATCTGCTTCCCATGTCCAGGGGAAGGTGGCCCGTGCCGGACCATCGTCTGACCACCCTGGAGAAATGGGTCCTGGGTCAAGAACGTGAGGAGGACGTCTCCAGTTCAATGGTACCACATCTCTACGAGCTCTATCTGAGAAAGAACAACCCCGGGCCCGTTATACCCATCATAGAACACAACAAAATGGATATAGTTTCCATGGTATCTTTGCTTCAGAGGATGGGGGATCAGGAGATGGGTAGAGGTTCCGGAAGGTAGTGGGTTGTCCATGATCATGTGTGGGGTTTTCGGCAACAAACTTTTTTAAACATATAATAATTATAACCAACTACATGGACCCGCTCGATTTCGGACTCACACAATTTCAACTATACGGTCTGGTATTCATACTAGGAAGTTTTTCCGTGGCCACCCTCAGCGATCTGAAACGGATGAGCGCCCAGAAGGAGTTCATCGAAGTGTGGGTCCTATTCGGTCTTGTTTTCCTTGGTTATGATATCTATCACGGATACTTGGAAGGCGCAGACCTGATGCTGTACCTAAAATGGGGATTGATAGTACTTTTCATGCTCCTCTGGCTCTTTAAGATATTGTTCAGGACTGCCGTGGGAGATGCCATGGCGTGTGTGGCTGTGATGTCTCTATTAAACCCTCCGTTCATAATATTTTTTGTGATCGTATTAAAGGTATTTGATGTGATACTCGGTCCCTTCCTGAGAACTCTTTTCGGAAAAAAATACCGGTACCCATTTCTTCCGGTGGTGACCGCCGCTACCATGGCCACATTGTTCGTTGGCTTCAAAGTGGTGGGATGGATAGAGGCGTACCTGTGAACCAACGTATTTACGAGAACCCCTTCTGATCACAACCCCATTCGAAACACATAATACCCACCATCTCTGTCTCATTTGCATGACCGAATTGCTCTACATGCCCGATACGGAGAGTAATTATATCCGCTCCTTCCAGGCCAAGATCCTTTTCACCGGCAGGGACCACGTGGTACTGGATCGAACCGCGTTCTACCCCGAAGGAGGCGGTCAGCCTTCCGATACCGGGATCATCTCATGGGACGGGGGAAGCTCAAGGGTCATCAAGGTGGAAAAAAAGGGTAAGGTCATACACAGACTTGAGGGGTCAATTCCAGATCCGGGGGCCATTGTGACTGGTGAGATAAACTGGGATAACCGATATGAACACATGAAACTGCACACCGCTCAACACCTGTTCTCAGCGGTGGTGTACGACCTCTTCGGAGGGAAGACCGTGGGGAACCAGATATATTCGGATTACTCCCGGGTGGATTTCAGGCCGGTGAACCTCTCCGCAGAGGATATACTGGATATCCAGGCTGAGGTCAACCGACTCATAGGCGAGGAACACCCTATATCGGTATACAAAGCCCACAGAGACGACATCGGGGATATGGAGGGAGTGAACCGGGTTGATCTCTCACTGATACCCGGATCAATACGAGAACTGAGGGTGATCGACATCGACGGTTACGATGTTTGTCCATGTGCCGGAACCCACGTAAGGAATACCGGTGAGATCCGAGGCGTTGAGGTCACACGCATGGAAAACAAGGGCCGTGATAAGCAGAGGGTTTATTATGAACTTATAGATAGCGTGTCAGAGTAAACCATATCACAAAGAGGGAGTTTAGTGAAAAAATGATGGAGTATATATCCTTTGAAGAACGACCGTTGTTCAGGGACCTTTCCCTGGGATTCCTGTCACTTGTTCCCGCATTCACCGCGGGGATACTCATTTACCTCATGGGTTCAAGTGTTTACATACCCGTGTCCATGGTCCTTCTGAATTACTACTTCGCTCCGGGAGTAGGCTGGCTGGCATCGCCGGTGATCTGGCTCTCATCCGGTCTCTCTCCTCTACCCCTTCTGGGCCTGGTGGTGTTCCTTGCTTTTCAGGGTTCCTTGTTCGTTACAGTGAATTACGATCTTCTGGAGAGGATCCCTCTCCTGGGGCGGATTGTGAGGCGCATAAGGATCAAAGCCGAGCAGGTCATAGAAAAGAAAACCCTGGTAAAGGACATCAGCTATATCGGCTTGTTCTGGCTCACTTTCCTACCCATTTACGGAACAGGACCCATGACCATGAGCTTCATAGGTAGGATACTGTCCCTGGAATGGTGGAAGGTCTGGGTCACCGTCTGTCTCTCTTCCTTCGTCAGGTATTCACTGGTGATCGCTCTGATCTATTATGGCTTCTTTTAACTGGCGTTCTGAAATATGAAAATGCATCCCTCTGCTCGCACTTAAAAAAGAATAATAGTGCTCCCGCCGGGATTCTCCTTTGAATAAGTCGTTCCACTCGTTATTCCGAGTGCTCGTAAAACAAGTTTTACTCACGAACCGAGGTTCTCATCCCTCTATTCGCATTTTTAAAAAATGAGGGCTCCCCAAGGCTAAAGCCATTGGGGTATCCCCTACAATTTGCCAGCAAAGTCATTTAGATATTTCAGGAAAACCGTTTTGTTTTTCTGATATCGAAGGAATTCTCGTAGAATTCCTGTAGAGTTGTTTGAGGAGTTCCCGATGAAGGGTGTATTCTTTTTGGTATAGCCGGTGGGGATCTAGGGGAATCCGAGTAGTGGTGAGATTGTGATTCGTTTATGTAATGTTCCACTGCCTCAGGTGTAACATCTCCAATTGGCCTGAAAAATTTTCCACCTGACCA
>SLLU01000116.1 GCA_007133925.1 Candidatus Halarchaeoplasma halalkaliphilum
ACCAGTGCGTCAACCAGTGTAACCATGGATGAAGACAAGACTGTTACCGCAGTCTTTGAAAGGGAAACAGAACCCTCCGAACCCGGATTCCTGGAAGACTACTGGTGGCTGTTACTGCTGTTGATCATAGTGATCATCGTCATAATAGTGGTGGCCACAAGGCGCAGTAAGGATGAACCGGTTGAAGACGAACCCATGGACGAGGAATTCGAAGACTTCGAAGATGAGGAAGACTTAGATTCTTTCTCGGAAGACGAGGACCTTTTCACCGAAGACGAAGAATTCGAGTGATGCGGAAACAACAAAACCCCTTCCTTTTTCTTTTTTTTACGGGTCAAAACTTATCAAAAATATCCGAGAACCATAAATCAACTATATTATATGAATTTATATTTTCGTCACCCGGGGAAAATTTAATATATGGTTCTTTCCCATTATCTTCATACCTTTAGCTTTAGAGGAGATATAGGTATGAAAGAAATGAGCAGTGCCCGATTATGGGCTGGAATCTCAGTGTTGATTCTATTGGTATCTGTTTTTACCGTCGGAATGGTGTTATCCATAGATACGGTAGAGGATGAAACCTACTTTCTTGTTTACAAGAGAGGGATCACCGCTGATGAGTTAACGGAGGTGAACGGACTCACGATCCTGGCGGATTACGACGAGTTCGTTCTTGTGTCCTCCGGTGCTAGAGATATGAACGAATTGATGCATCAGGGTCACACAATAGAGGCCCTGTATGACCGGGAAGACGTATATCTACACTCCCACAGTTTCAACGTGGGAGAGGGTTTGCCCGAGATCCCTGGGGAACTCCATGTGGATAGTTATCCTGCTGGTGTGCGCCGACCCTACATAGTTCAGTTTATCGGCCCCATAATGGCAGATTGGCAGAACGAACTGATGAGCATGGGCGTAATGCCCCAGGAGTACAGGCACAGGTACAACTATTTGGTTGAGATGGACAGGGACACTGCCAAGGCGGTTTCGTCCCTGGAGTTCGTGAACTGGGTTGGTATATACCAACCGGCCTACAAGTTCGACAACGCACTCCTGGATGAGCAGGGTGTGTTGGATCTTGAAATATACTCCTTCACATCAGTGGATACACTGGCATTGGCCCAGTACATATCAGGTATGGGTGTTGAGGTCAGGTTGATACGTGACGGACACCTGTTCGTGGAGACCCATGCTAGCAACCTAGTCGCCATAGCCAACATGCCCCACGTTATCACCATAACTCCCCGTGTCACAGACCTTCATTTCATGAACGCCGATGCAACGTGGGTCGCCCAGACTGGAGAGATCGGCAACCGAAAGGTAACTGACATGGGCGTTATCGGCTTGGGCGAGCTCATAACTGTCATGGACAGTGAATTGTACCCGGACCACGAGGCATTTGCAGATCCCGACGGTAACCCCATAGGAGATACTCACAGGAAAATACAGGCTCATTATATCCCCGGGGATGCAGGCGGAGACCTTGAATCGGGTGTATATCACGGCACCCACGTATCCGGAAGCGTTCTAGGACAGTCACCGCCATACGATTCGTACAGCAATCACGACGGTAATGCTATGGGGGCTAGATTGATATTCCAGGATGTATCACCCGGTTTTATTGTTTCTCCCCCTTCCGACATGTACAACGATGGTTGGGGTGAGCCCTATTCCTGGGGTTCCAGGGTGCACACCAACAGCTGGGGCGGAGGCAGCGGCTATTCCGGTTTGGCAATAACAGCGGATGAGTTCATATGGGATCACAAGGATTTCAACATACTCTTTGCAGCTGGTAACAGCGGTCCCGATGCTGATTCAATCTCCAACCAGGGCGAGGCAAAGAATATCTTAACGGTTGGTGCGGTAAGGAATTACGACAATCACAACAATGTTGCTCGTTTTAGTAGCAGAGGTTACGCCACTGACGGACGCATAAAACCCACCATATTGCACGTGGGGGCTCAGTTGAACTCTGCCGACCAAACAGCGGACGGTTATTCCAGCATGTCAGGAACCAGCATGTCTTGTCCTAGCCTTGCAGGTCAGGTGGGTCAGGTGAGACACTACTATACCGGCGGATGGTATCCGTCAGGTGTGGCCAATCCGGGAGACGGGTTCAATCCCAGCGGTGCCCTTGTGAAGGCAACTTTGATAAACGGAGCTGTTGAGGTGTCGGGTGTCGGTGCACATCTAAACGATGAGAGGTTCCCGAACAATGACCAGGGCTTTGGACGAAGTATGCTTGATCGTTCATTGTACTTCGAAGGGGATGATCGTAAAGTATACGTTTTTGACTCGTGGAACGAGGACGTGGAACTGAGTACCGGTGAGAGCTGGGAAATGGAGTTCAGTGTGGAAGATGCGACACAGGAACTGGAAGTAACTCTAGTATGGAGTGATCATCCTGGCACCAGCACAGGTCCCGCAATAGTGAATGATCTTGATCTGGAACTTTTCACCCCCGGCGGTACCAGATACGTTGGTAACGCCTTTACGGGATTCAACCCCGGATACTCACAACCGAACCCCACCAGCAATCCCTGGAACGGACCCAGGTCTGGTGCGTGGGACGGTTTGAACGTGGAGGAGAACATACTCCTGCTTCCGGCGGAAAACGGTGTTGAAGAAGGTGTTTACCAGCTTACGGTGAGCGCCCATCAGGTTGCCCAGGGCACACAGCCCTTCGCGGTTGTTGTATCTGGCGGTATCAGCGATGATGTCACACCGGGTCCGTCCATAGAGCTCACGCGGCCTACCGGTGGTGAGGTATGGGATACGGGAGCTACCGAAGAAATCGCATGGACCACAACTCCGGTTGATGGTACTACTATTACCGGCGTTGATCTGGAATTCAGTCTTGACGGTGGCTCTTCATGGGACTACGTCGTAGAGGATACCGGAGACACCGGTACTTACAGTTGGACCCTTCCCGAAGTATCGACCTTGGACGCAATGGTACGTGCAACAGTTCACGATGACCAAGGTATGAGCGGAAGAGATACCAGTGATCTATTCGCCATATTGGGCGATCCACCTGCACCTCCGTCGAACTTGAACGTTGAACTGGTCGGTCTGGCTGAGGTATTGGAAAACAACATATTCCATGTTGACTACAATCCATGGCTCCTCACCAGAGAGGTTGACCAGGGCGAGGCAAGATGGGACTCTGAATCCTACATGGAAGGCGGCTCCATATACGTTTCCGCAGAGGCGGAAGGTGAAGAAATTGTTCTCACTGAACTATCTTATTGGGAACAGAGTATCGAACCCACAACAGAGGAGCTGACAATAAGTGGTACTTACAGAAAGTTGATCACCGTGGATTCCGGATTCGGTTGGGCCACCTATGTGCATAACGCAACTGTTGAGATACTGGTCCATGATACCGTTGATGGTTGGCAGACTGTACTGATAGACGAAGAGATTTCAGACGGCGATTCCGGCTGGAACGACTTCGAAGCAGTTGTTTATACTCCTACTGGGAGTGTGGATAACGTACGTGTACTGCTGCACGTCACGGCAGAAGGAGATACCGGCCCATTTGGCGGAGCCCAATCGGCGACAGGCGAGCTTTGGGTTGACCGTATAAGCGTTGCCCAAGTGGATGAAGATGCAACGGAAAACAATCTCTTGACATGGGATGCCAGCCCGGATGATCCTGACACTGTAAATAATTACGAGATATTCCGTGCGGATAACCAAGACGGTGTACGATGGGGAATCCCGCTGGCGACGGTTGATGCCCATGGCTCTGCCAGTTACAGCTATACCGACTACGGCGCAGGTACAGCCGATGAGATCGTCTGGTGGTACGTTGTGAATGCTGTAAATGAACACGGCCAATCTGACGGTAACGAAGTGGCGGTCCCCGAGCCATCGACCCCCGGTCCATCCATCGAACTCACAAGACCCACAGGTGGAGAAATATGGTATGCTGGTACCACCGAGTCCATAACATGGACAGCAACCCCGGCTGAGGGGGCGACCATTACAGGTATAGACATCGAGTTCAGCTCCAACGGAGGAACTTCCTGGTCATACATTGAACAGGGTCTCACCAACACAGGTTCTTACTCCTGGTCCATACCCCAAGTATCCACATCTGATGCTAGGATACGGACAACCGTTCATGACGACAACGGCCAGACGGGAAGAGACACCAGTGGTTCGTTCTCCATCATGGGTGACCCACCAGCACCTCCATCAGATTTAGCAGTAGAACATGTGGGCGAAGGCGGCCTTGTGGTGTTCGACGATTTCTCGGACGGGGATTATACCAATGATCCAACATGGACGGTTTATGACGGTGATTGGTCCGTGGAGCAAAGCGGCGATAACTACTGGTTGGAAGGTATCGGTCAGATATCAACACCCCACACCCAAGCCTATGGTGCATGGGAATGGGACTTCCAGTTCGTCAGAAATGCAGCCGGAAGGAACAATCAGATGAGGTTCTACTTTATACAGGATCAGCCTGAGCCGGATGTGGGTAACTGCAGCGGATATTACATAATAGTGGTTCCCAATATGATAGGAGGTGATCCAACTATCAACCTGTGGAGACTTGACGAAGGCGAGCCTCCGGAAGAACCATTGGTAAGCGATACATGGCCGGGAAACGAGGATTGGAATACACTGCGGGTAGAAAGAGATGATACAGGAGTGTTCAGCGTGTATCTCAATGGAGATTTGGTAGGATCACCTTCATCCCCTGACAACACATACACATCCTCGACACACATCGGCTTCCGACATTCCGCCGGACAGGATACGGATAGGAACCGGGTCAGCGAGGTCAGAGTGATGGGAACAGATGGTACCGGTTACCAGCATAATCTGTTGTCATGGCAAGCAAGTCCCGATGATCCTGGTACCGTAGAACATTATTCCATTTATCGCTCGGAAGAAAGCAGTGGCCCATGGGATCAATCAACCTTGATCGAAAACGTAACCGCTACAGGTGCATCATCGTATTCATACACAGATATAAACAAAGGTATGGCTGATGATATTTATTGGTGGTATGTTGTTCGTGCAGTGAACGAGTTCGGTCAAACAGACGGTAACGCAGATGCGGTTCAGGAACCGACCATGAACATCATCACCTTTGACATAAGTCTTCTTGCTGGTGGTGACTCTGACGGTTGGAACTTTGTGTCCTTCAACCTGATATCCTTCGACACGGACCTGGAATCCATACTGGAAGATGCAACCTACGGCATATCCGGTAACTACGACCGGGTGATGTACTACGACTCATCCTCCGACAGTTGGTATACCTACGTACCCGGAAGACCGAGCCACTACAACAGTTTGAGGTCGTGGGACCGGACCATGGGTATCTGGATACGGATGAACACTGCGGACACACTCACCGTAGAGGGATTTGAACCCGTCAGCACCATGGTACAGCTCGATCCGGGCTGGAACATGGTCGGTCTGCCCAGTTCCACATCCGGAACACATAACCTCCCAGCAGAAGTTACCCGTGTGGGTTTCTTCAATGCGGCGGATGAGTACAACGTAGAGTACATCAACGCAGCAGGCTTTGTGTTCCAACCCGGCAGAGGATACTGGGTGTACAACAGTGCCGACCAGTCGATCTACTGGACAGTGGACTACTGAAAAAAACCCCTTTCCTTTCTTTTTTTTCCATAATGTCTAAATACACTCCTATCCATATTCCATATAATAACTGAACTGGAGTCGGTATCATGAAAGTTAAGATAGGAATAATAGTGTCTCTATTTGTGTGTTTATCCTTGATGGTCGCTGCATTCAGCTCATCGTCCATCATACAGGGTCCGGGTGAAAGAAACCTTGTGATGGTGGACCTGAACACTGTCGAAGACCAGTCCTTAATAAGGGCCAGCGGAGCTAGATTGATAGAAGTTTATCCTCAAAGAGCCCTCATAGAATTGGATATGGAATCGGAGATGCTGCTGGAATCCATGGGTGTACGGATCTCCGACAGGCTGCCCGGCAGGACTCAGTTGTCCGTAAAGGGTCACCGGTTCGATATAACTAATGGTATGCCAGATTTTCCAGATGAATTGACTCTATCCGGATACGAACCTGGTGAAGAGGGACTGTATATCGTACACATGCTTGGTCCTGTTCATCCCCTATGGAAAGCAACCCTGCAGTATATGGGTGTGGATATAGTGAATTACGTCCCCAACTATGCATACGAGGTAAGGATGACCCCGGAACAGGCTTCTCAGGTGGAGAAACTCTACTTCGTCGATTGGGTTGGTGTATATCAACCGGGATTCAAACTGGCCCGGGATCTGGTCCCGGGACGAGTGGTGATCAGACTCCTGGACGGTTCCTCTCCAAATACATTTCAAAGCATCGGTGCCAAGGGGGACCTAATATCTTCCCTCTCCGTACCTTACTTCGGGCACAATGTAGTGGCTGATATTCACCGGGAATCGGACCTACATGAGATCGCCAGACTTAACGATGTTTACTACATCTCCCCTTACATAGAGCCCACATTGGATGACGAGATGGCCACACAGATCATAGGTGGGGGACTGTGGATATGGGACCCGGATGATGATCCCGACAGTGCATTCAGGGGTTACGGTGACCATGGCTCCCTGGCCAACCAGCTCGGATACACCGGTTCCGGCGTGGTCATCGCCGTGGCAGATACAGGTTTGGGGGACGGGACCATAGGGAACGCCGGTCACCTGGACTTCAACGACAGGGTGATAGGGGGATACGATTTTCAGAGCAAATCATCAGCACAGGGTGAGTGGAACGACGGCCAATCCCACGGTACCCACTGTGCAGGTATAGCAGCCGGGAACACATACCTGGGCACTGGTGATACCGTTTACAGCAATTACTACTCCAGCCAGGGTGCAGCCCCCGGCAGTGACATATTCGTGACAAAGATATTCGGTAATGACGGGTGGATGCCTTCTGACATGGGTTTTTATGACATAATACAGGTCCCCAAACAGATGGCAGGTGCCTACGTGCACACAAACTCCTACGGAACCGGCATGGGTGCATACAGGGGTTCCGACGAGGCATATGACGTAGCGGCCCGGGATGCGGATGGGGATTCTCCGGGTAACCATCCCATGATAATCACCAAGTCCGCAGGGAACGAGGGTTCGGGAAGGGGAGATGGTAACCGGATCACCAGCCCGGGTAATGCAAAGAACATAATCACCGTGGGTGCCGTACAGAATTATCCCAGTGGAACCCCGGACAGGATGGCGGATTTCAGCTCCCGGGGTTGGACATTCGATAACCGGGTCAAACCTGATGTGGTGGCCCCGGGTCAGTATATCTATTCTACCATGCCCGACGGAGGCTACGGTACCAAGAGCGGTACATCCATGGCCAGCCCGGCTGTGGCAGGTTCCGCGGCGGTACTGGTGGAGTGGTACCAGGGAGAACACGGTATCAAACCCAATCCGTCCATGGTCAAGGCACTGTTCATAAACACCGCATACAGTCTGCAGATAAACAACGGCGGAGATAACGGTCCCCACATACCCAACCAGGACGAGGGGTGGGGCATGGTCAATCTGCCCGATATAGTGTATTCAGACGTGAACATGATACTGGTGGATGAAACCTCACTCTTGACCACCGGTGCGGTGGACGAGTACGAGATAGTTTACGAAGACGATTCGGAACCCCTGAAGATCACCCTGGTATGGACGGATAAAAATGCCTTGAATGGTGACAATCCCACCTTGAAGAACAACCTGAACCTGGAGGTGGAGTCTCCTGGAGGCAGCATATACAGGGGAAACAACTTGGTTCAGAGCTGGTCCCAGCCCGGTGAATCCACATTCCCCGTGTTCGATACAAACGGTGACGGATGGGATAACGTGAACAACGTGGAGAACGTGTTCATACGTCATGACCAGCTGGAGATGGGTGTTTATACAGTAAGGATCATAGGTCAAAACGTACCGGCGGATGCAAACAATGACGGGACAGCCAACCAGGATTATTCCCTTGTGATGCGGAACGCCCTGGAACCCGGGGGCGTCTCCATATCCATACAGTCACCCGGTGGCGGGGAGACTTGGACCCACGGTTCCACGGAGACCATCCAATGGAACCACGATGGTGGGGATTCCGGGGTGGATCGTATCCACCTTGAATACAGTATCGATGATGGTGGTACGTGGAGTGATATAGTACCGGATCTGACAGAGACGGATAGCTATCCCTGGTTGATCCCCGACCAAAGCACTTTTGTTGCAAGGGTACGGGCCACCCTTCACGCCAACGACGGCTCAAGTGCCACGGATACCAGCAGGCAGTTCACCATAGTGGGCAGCCCACCGGCACCTCCGGTTGACCTCAGGGTGGAACACAGTGGTTCCGGTGAGGTCTTGGAGAACGGTATGTTCGTGGATGACTACTTCCCATGGGTGTTGGTACGGGATCTGGACCAGGGTGAGTCCCGATGGGACGACGCATATTTCACCCAGGGTGGTTCCGTGTATGCCATGGCAGAGGCGGTCGGGGAGGGCAACACCGCTGAGGAAAGCTCTTACTGGCAGCAGGATGTGATCCCTATAGGCGACACCTTGACAGTGTCCGGGGCATTCAGGAGGAATGTGGATGTGGGTTCAGGTGTGGGCTGGGAGACCCGGGTGCACCATGCTTCCCTGGAGATACAGGTTCACGATTCGGCATCGGGCTGGCAGACGGTGATCTCTCAGGAAGATACATCACCAGGTGATACCGGGTGGATCGAACTTGGTGGTGTGGATTACACTCCATCGGGATACGTGGACAGTGTGCGGGTCCGGATGCACATAGAGGCCGAAGGTGACACAGGTCCCGTCGGTGGAAATCGCGGTGCACTTGGTGAACTCTGGATGGATCATGTGAAGGTATCTGTGGAGGGTATGGAAGGTACCGAGGATAATCTCCTCACATGGGATGCTAGTTCCGATGATCCTGGAACGGCCAGCAGGTATGTGATATATAGGGCCGAGAGCGACTCAGGGCCCTGGGACGTACCTTTGGATACAGTGGATGCCGACGGTTCCCCCTCTTACTCCTACCGGGATCCCGGTGCGGGAACAGGTGACCATGTGATATGGTGGTATGTGGTCCGCACCCAGGACGAACACGATCAGACTGACGGGAACGAGGATGGAGTACCAGAGCCCGTGACGGAGTTATCCTCATTCGACATATCACTACAGGCCGGAGGTGACGCGGACGGATGGAACTTCGTGTCTTTCAACCTCATACCCACCTCAACATCCCTGGAGGCCATACTCGAGCATTCAGAGAACGGCATAAGCGGCATGTATGACCGGGTGACCTATTACGATGCCTCGGCAGGCAGATGGCTCTCATACGTACCAGGCCGGGCGGACCATTTCAATAATTTGCGTTCATGGGACAGGACCATGGGTGTATGGATACGCATGATGGAGGGTGCGGTACTCACCATAGAGGGCCGGGAACCATCAGCAACCACCATCAGGCTGGAATCCGGGTGGAACATGGTGGGTCTGCCCAGTGACTCATCAGGACACCACTCTCTTCCCTCCCAGATCACCACTGTGGGATACTATCACCCCTCGGCCCATCACAACGTGGCTTATGAAGATGCAGCGGGGTTCGTGTTCGAACCTGGTAAGGGATATTGGCTGTACAATGAAGCAGACCATAGCGTGCTGTGGACAGTTGAATACTGAATGTATAATACTATTGCCGGATCATCCACTGGAACCCGTGATACATTTCTATTCAGCGTAGCCCCTGTGGATTTATTTTACAAACATCCTTTCTGAATAAACTTTATATCCATCTCGCGGGTAAGAACGAATATGCACAAAATTTGCGATATCAGTATGGAGAAGAACATACTTCACGAGAATCAGCGGATAGCATCTTTAAACCAAGACATATTCCGTGAACACGGTATAAGGGCCTTCAACGTGTTAGGCGCCATAGGCTCCGGGAAGACCACCCTTGTGGAATCGCTTTACCAGGGTATGAAAGAAGAAAGGGTCGGAGCCATAGCCGGGGACCTCACAGGGGAGGACGATCACAGTAGATTCAGGGCACTGGGCATGCCTTCAGTATCCATAAACACAGGCAAGGACTGCCATCTGGACGCCCATCTGGTTAATCATGCTTTGGAAGATCTGCCTCTGGAGGACATAGACTATCTGTTCGTGGAGAACGTGGGCAATCTTATATGTCCCGTGGATTTTCCCCTGGGCACAGAAGCGGACATAGTGGTCATATCCGTTACCGAGGGTGACGACATGATAAGGAAACACCCATTGATATTCTCCATGTCAGGTATCGCGGTACTCAACAAGGTTGACCTTGCGGATATCATGGAGGTTGACCTTGACGTCATAAGGCGAGATCATGGAAAAGTGAACCCCAACGGCATATTGGTGGAATGCGATGCACGGAAGGGAAATGGACTGGAAGAACTTGCTCATCACCTAAAATTGCCCTATTCACGGCCCTTGTAATAGGGTGAATCCTTTAGACGGACGACCACCGCAGGATCCTGCTTTCTGTAAAAACTCCTCCTCTCCTGAGCCAGAAGACCAACAACGAATCCTCCGGCCACCATCATACCCACAAGGAACGATGGCAGGCGGTCGAGGGACTTGGGTAGGGGTACCACCGCGCTGCCGCTCATGGTACTTTCCAGCTCTATTGAAGATATATGGACCATGCTGCTTTCCGGATGGTCGTATCTGACTCCCAGAAAAATGGTATGGTCATCCACCAAGTCCACCAGTGTAGCACTGGTTAACCCGTCCAGGTGGGATAAGGAGCTCCAGCTGTAGTACCCTGTCATATCCCCTGGGAGATTGAATTGGTAGTACATAACCGGTGATATATCCTCGGGTCTCTGGTATATCTGTCCGTTCACTGTGATGTGCTGGACCACAAAGAAGTCTCCCAGCATGCTTTCCTCAAGGCCCCCTATCTCGAAATAGAATGTGATCTCAACGGTATCTTTAACAGAGAGCACGTTTAAGTGGAATAAAAGGTCTATCTCCTTCCCTTGGATGGGTATGGATGAATCCATCACCACCGATACGTGGGGGAAACGGTGTTCCCTCATCGATTCCATGGATACGTCCCATGTTCCGTTCAGGGGCACATCTGTGATACCCCCTCCTACCGGACGGAACTGGAGGTGAGTGTACTCTACGGAAAAAAGCAGCTCATTGGAAACAAGGGTGATGACGGGGTTCTCTTCGGTTTCAACCAGCACCTCCACTTCCCCCATCTTGTTGGGCAGCGTGTTACCGGATGCTACCGTGAGCAGTATACAAATGAACACCGCCGTAACGGTCCAAACCACACCTTTTCCAAGCATGTTCATACCTGTGATCTCCCCTTCCAAAAGGGTTGAGGAGGTTTATCGTGAACTCTGTTCCAATACAAGCATGGACGCCGGAGGTATAAAAGGGATTTCGCACAATGTTCGAACTATTCTACAGCAACTCCTCCAACAGGGGTGCAACGGATACCTCACACCGGCCTTTTTCGATGGTATCGGTGCAGAACACTGAATCGAAGTGTTTTTCAAGCCTCTTCCATGAACCTCCGGTGAACAATCCATGGGTGCATCCCGCGTGGACCTCCTCCGCCCCCATATCATACAGTTGTTTGGAAGCCTCTATCATGGTCCCTCCGGTGGAGATGATATCGTCCAGTATAACCACTGTCATCCCCTGGACATCCATCTCCTTTGGCTTGATCTCCACAGTGGAACCATCTATCCTGGTCTTCTCCAGATGATCCCAGGGTACCCCGAAGCCCCTGGAACACGAGTTTACTCTTTCTTTTGCTCCCTCGTCAGGGGCCAAGAACAGGTCCGGTTCGAATCCCATGGAGTATTCCATGAGCAGGTCCAGGGCAGTGAGATTGGTGGAGGGGATGTCAAAGAAGTCCAGTATCCGCTCCCCGTGTATGTCTATGGTGAGGAATCTGTCTGCGTAGGACGAGATCATCCTGGCGATGGCCCGGGAACTGACCCCTTCCCCCTCCTTGAAGGCCTTGTCCTGACGGGAGTAACCAAAATAGGGTACCACTGCGGTTACGGTCCTGGCGCCGTTATCCCTCAGGGCATCAAGTATAAACATGAGTTCCAGAAGATGGTCGTTGGGATGGGTTGTTTGGACAAGAACGCAGTCCTCTCCGGAGACATCTCCGTTCAACCTGACGTAGATCTCACCGTCGGGAAAACGCTCGGTGGTGACCCCTATCCCACTATCCTCTCCCAACTTTTCACACAAACCCGGCGATCCTGGTCCCTTTATCAACATGGTATCTCGGCACCTCATGGTCATCGGGAGATATATCTTTTTTGACTACTTGGTTCCATCCTTGTACCCTAATTCGAAGGCCTTGATGTTCTTATCCTCGGTCCCCGTGGGCACCAGAGTTTTTATGGACTCCTTCACCATCTCCGCGCTCACCAGTCCGGTCTTTCCGGTGATGAACCCAAGCATCACCATGTTGGCTACTATCCTGGTCCCCAATTCCTTTTCAGCCATCTCCGTGGCCGGGATACCCTCGGATGATATGTCTATTTCTTCAGTGTCCACAAGTCCTAGATCGGTCAGCAGCTTCCCGTTTCCTTTCAAGCCGGATATATAGGTGTCCAGGGCCGATTGGGACATGATCACCAGGATGTCCGGATTTCTCACGTGGGGATAGAATATATCCTCCTCGCTCAGAATCAAATCGACACTGCAGGAACCACCTCTGGCCTCGGGTCCGTAGCTCTGGGTCAGCGTTACGTTCTTCCCCTGTATAACGGCGGCCTTTCCGAATATGTGTCCCATGAGTATAACACCCTGACCTCCGAATCCGGCAAAACGCAGTTCCGTCCTCATCATTTCACCCCCATCATATCCCTCGCCTTCTGGAATACCTCTCTCCTCTTCTCCTGGAAGGTGGGGGCGTGTCGGTCAACGAACTTCCCCACTATTATCTCGTCCTTGTCGTCAAGTGAGACATCGTTTGGGTTGGCTCCGTGTTCGATCCTGCTTTTGTCCCTGTAGTAAAGCATGGTGTCCTTCCCTGCTTTCTGCCCTGCCTTCCTGCCGTAACCGGTCGGACAGGGTGAGAGCACTTCTATAAAGCAGAAACCGTCCTTGTGTAGCGCCTCCTCTATACCCTTTGTGAGCTGCTCCACGTGGTAAGTTGTCCATCTCGCCACATAGACCGCACCGGCACCAGCAGCGACCGACGGGAGGTTGAAGGGCTGTTCGAACCCGCCATAGGGGGTGGTGGAAGTCCTCACCTCCATGGGTGTTGTTGGTGCTGCCTGCCCTCCTGTCATGCCGTAGTTGAAATTGTTCACACAGATCACGTTGAAATCCACATTTCGTCTGGCAGCGTGTATGAAATGATTCCCTCCTATGGAGAACAGATCACCGTCACCGCTGAATACGGTGGTGACCACGTCGGGATTTCCTATCTTGAGGCCCGTTGCGAAGGGTATGGCCCTGCCGTGGGTCATGTGGAATGAATCCATGTTAACGTATCCTGCGGCCCTCCCGGTACAGCCTATGCCCGATACAAGGGCGGTCTTATCTTGTGGTATGCCCGAGGCTTTCAGGGCTCTGATATACGCACTCAAAACCACTCCGAGACCACATCCCGGGCACCAGATGTGTGGTATCCTGTCCTTTTTAAGGTAATCGTCCAAGGGGTGAAGACCGTAACCGGATTTCCGTGTTTTTTTGTGGACCATGTAATCCGGTGAGAACCAGTTTCTGCTCTGTCTTATGCTCATTGTCCACCCCCCTTGCTTATCTTCTCTATCCTATCCAGTATCTCCTCGGGGGTGTGAATGCTTCCTCCCATCCTGGGGATGAGGTATGTGGGGCAGCATCCTCTACAGCACCTTTCCACCTCATAGACCATCTGGCCGAAGTTTATCTCCGCCACAACGAAGGCCTGGGCCCTTTCCGCCAACTCGCTTATCCTATCCTCGGGGAAGGGCCAGATGGTGATGGGACGGATGAGACCAGCCTTTATCCCCTTCTTCCGGGCCATATCCACTGCCTCCCTGGCTGACCGTGAAGCGCTGCCGTAGGCAAGGATGATGATATCGGCATCTTCTACCATGTGTTCCTGGTACCTTATTATGTCATGGGCATTATTCCGGACCTTGTCCAGTAGCCGGGTTACGAGCATGTTCTGAACCTTTTCGTCTATGGAGGGATATCCTCTCTCGTCATGGGTTAAACCTGTGACGTGTATGGAGTAACCCTCCCCCACACATGCCATGGGAGGTACAAGGTCCTCATCGGGGCAGTATGGCAGGTACTCTTCCGGTGTACACTCCGGCTTCTTTCTGTTGATTATGGTGATGTCCTCCTTCTTGGGGATAACCACTTTCTCCGTCATGTGGGACACCATCTCGTCCGAAAGGAGTATCACCGGTAGCCTGTATTTTTCCGACAGGTTGAAAGCCTCTATGGTAAGGTCGAACATCTCTTGTGGGGAGGCGGGGCTAAGGACTATCACACCCACGTCCCCGTGGGTACCCCATCGGGTTTGCATCACGTCTCCCTGGGCAACCATTGTGGGCAGGCCAGTTGAAGGTCCTCCCCGCATCACGTTGACTATCACACAGGGCGTTTCCGTCATGAGTGCTAAGCCGTAGTTCTCCATCATCAGGCTGAACCCCGGACCCGAGGTTGCCGTCATGGCCTTCCTTCCACCCCACGACGCACCTATGATGGATGCCATACTGGCAAGTTCGTCCTCCATCTGCAGATAGCTTCCGTGCAGTTCCGGAAATCGGTTGGCGATCCTTTCCAGTATCTCCGTTGCAGGGGTTATGGGATATCCTGCGAAAAAGGAGCAGCCCGCCATTATAGCCCCCTCGGCACATGCTATGTTTCCGCCCATGAAATATGTTCCTTCCTTCTTTACTCCCATTCTCATTCCTCCTTAATGTATATCGAGAACTCCGGGCACATCTTTTCACACATTCCGCAGAGTATGCACCCACCCACCATCTCCGGGTAAGGATACCCACGTTTGGTGGTCTTGTCCGAGAATTTCAAGGCCTGCACCGGACAGAACTCTATGCAGTATCCGCATCCCTTGCACCTCTGTAATATGACGCAGACGCCCCCCTTCTTTTTACCAGTGTCTACAATCCAGCATTTGTCATCCGATCTCTTATTTTCTTCCATGAGATAGTCCTCCGTCTGTCAAGAAAATATCACTACAGTTTAAACACTTCCATGAATACACCAAAAGAGAACTTAAAGACCCGAAGTCTGGTTTCTTTTGTTTTTTTACCATGGAGATATGCTCCGAGGTGGCCGAAGCAAAGCCACTATAAATATATTACTCCCGGGTACCACTTATGTCATGGGGACTTCAAGGGACAACGCTTTTATATAAGCGTCATTGTAGCGTTTCTTCCTAGCAATGCCCATCATATAAAAGGAGGCAATAAACTTGGCTGATGAAGAATACGCAGAGGATTTCAACTACATAGTACGTCTCATGAATACCGATCTTGACGGTGAACAGCCCACGCTCTACGCACTCACGGGTATTAAAGGGGTTGGCATAAGAGTGGCCGAATCACTGGTCAGGGATGCGGAAGTGAACCCCACCCAAAAGATAGGTACCCTTGAGGACACGGAGGTCGAAAAGCTGAAGGAAGCCCTTCAAAAATTCACTACCCTGGCCCCGAAGTGGATGTTCAACAGGAAAAGGGATCCCTATTCTGGAGATGATATGCACCTTTTCGGTACGGAACTTGAACTGACCGAGAGAGAGGATTTCAACAGGTTGAAGAAGATCAACTGCTACAGGGGTATCCGTCATGATATGGGGCACAAGGTCAGGGGTCAGAGGACCAGATCTAACGGGAGGTCCGGTATGACCGTGGGCGTAACCCGTAGAAAGGGCGCTGGAGGAAAGAAATAAAGAAGGTGATATCCCATGGGCGACCCAAAATTCAGTAGAAAGAAATATCAGAACCCACCGCACCCCTGGCAGGCTGACCGTATACAGCTTGAGAACGATTATGTCAGGCATTATGGCCTGAAGAACAAAAAGGAGTTCTGGAAGGCAAAGTCTAATCTGAAGAGGATCCGAGGACAGGCTCGTCACCTCCAGGCAAGGTTGAGGTACGGTGACAAACAGGCCACCAAGGAGATCGATGAACTCTTGAGCATGCTCCACCGCCGGGGCTACATAGTGGGAGAGAACATCGGTATAAACGACGTGCTCAATCTGGAGGTTGAAAACATACTCAACAGGCGATTACAATCGGTGGTGTGCAACAGGGGATTGGCCCGTACGCCAAAACAGGCCCGTCAGTTCATCACCCACGGGCACATAAGGGTGAACGGAAGACGGACCACCGTCCCCAGTTACGTGGTGACCCGGGAAGAGGAATCCACACTGGAATATCATGAAAGTTCCCCCCTGAAGGACGAACTGCATCCCGAGAGACCCGGAGACGATTTCTCAGGCTTGACCATAGAGGAACAGATGCAGAAGGCAGAGGAACGAGAACGATTGAACCAAGACCGCAGGAGGCGCTAACATGGTCAAATGGGGTATAGCCCACGTATATGCATCATACAACAACGTACTCATAACCATAACAGACATAACCGGTGCCGAAACAATATCCAAGGCAACTGGCGGTATGGTGGTCAGACAGGACAAGGACCAGTCATCCCCCTACGCGGCCATGGAGGCCGCACGAAAGGCCATCGACGAGGCCAAGGAGAAGGGGATAACCAACATACATGTGAAGGTGAGGGCTCCCGGAGGGAGCAAGTCACATTCACCGGGTCCCGGCTCCCAAGCAGCCATACGATCTTTCGCCAGGGCAGGCGTCCGTATAGGCACCATAGAGGATGTCACACCCATCCCCCACGATACCACGAGACCAAAGGGCGGTCGAAGGGGAAGACGGGTCTAGAAAAGGGTATGTGAACAAGATGAAAATAGAGATTATGGAGATGCAGGAAAGGAAGGCAAAACTGCTCCTCACAGAAACCAATCCCACCCTGGCCAATGCCCTGCGCAGGGTGATGATCGCCGACGTACCCAAGCTTGCCATAGAGAACGTGGAATTCCATCTTGGAACCATCGGTGACGAGAGCGGTACCAAGGAATTCAAGAGTGCCACTCCCCTGTTCGACGAGATGATCGCACACAGGCTCGGTTTGGTGCCGATACCGACAGACCTTGATGTTTTCAATTTACGGGAACAGTGCGAGGCGTGCGGAGGTGAAGGCTGCCCCAGCTGCACAGTGATATACTCACTCAACAAGAGAGGTCCCTGTACGGTTTATTCCGGGGACCTGCACCCGGTGGGGGAAGTAGAACTGAGGGTGGTGGACGACCTGATCCCTCTGGTCAAGCTGGCGGACGATCAAGCCATACTGATATATGCCATCGCTGAACTGGGTACAGCACAGAGGCACGCAAAGTGGCAGGCCACAAGCGGTGTGGGCTACAAGTACTATCCCAACATCATGATCGACCAGGACCTTTGTGACAAGTGCGATGATTGCATCGAGATATGTCCAATGAACATACTGGAAAGGAAGAAAAACGAACTGATAGTCACGGACGTCGAGGCCTGCAAGCTGTGCAAGTCATGCACCGAGGTCTGCAAAAAGGACGCAATCAAAATAGAGGCCCTGGAAAACAAGTTGATACTCAGGTACGAGACCGACGGCTCCCTCACATCCGAGGCGGTCCTCAAGAAGTCCCTGGAGATCCTCCAGGAAAAGTTCGGCGGTTTCGTGGAAATGGTCCAGGGTATCGAGTGAACAAGAAAGTACGGGCATCGTAAGTTTCTAATACGGTCACAGTATATCTCTTCAAGCTGAAAACCCTTCTTGCGGGTTAGTATGGAAAGGAATTTCCACTAACCCGCTCATACTATTTCGCTCCTCAAGCGGGGGTAGCCAAGCATGGCCAACGGCGCAGCGTTGAGGGCGCTGTCCTATAGAGGTCCGAGGGTTCAAATCCCTTCCCCCGCATACTTTAATTTTCTGTAGCGGAGCGAATGAAAAAAAAGTAGAGGAGGAAGAACTTGTTTCTTCCTGCGCATTACAAGGGCTTTGCCCGAAGTAAAAGAGGGACATCAGTCCCTTGCAACATTTTATTCACAATGAAATGAAAGAGGGACGCCAGTCCGGTGCATAATTTTTTTTTGTAGCGGAGCGAACGTAGTGAGTTCCTGATGCAATAATCTATCGTATCAATGAAGAACATGCTGTAAAAAAGCAGATGGAACGAAATTGATCGCCTCTGGGTGACAGAGAACGTCTCCCTCTCAGTGGAAGGATACGTGCCTGTGAGGACGGAGGTCATGCTCTACCCCGGTTGGAACATGGTGGGTCTCCCACGCGGCACGACGGGCAACAACGATCTTCCTGGAGAGGATTCTTCCACGACTACCAAGAGTACAAAGGTGCCCACGAGCCGGTCATCTGGATCGTAAACTACTGAATTCTGGTCAAAAAAGAATGTTCACGTTCCCCTCTCCCTTAGGGAACGTGATTTTTTACTTTTCTCTGATGGTCATCCAGACCTGATTCCGTCCCCTCACCGATATCCGGGTCCCAGGCCACAGAGCCATCCTATCCGAGTTGCTCATTTTTTTTCCTCCTTATCAGAGACGTCCCATCCATTCCCTTTTGGCTTCCATCACCGCCGATGCCATGGACAGTTCTCTGTTGGTGTTTTTCCATCTTCCCATGCTCGTCACCTCAGTTCAGCTTCCTTCGTTCTCTCATGGCTTCCAGACCGACGAGGGTCATGGTCATGGGCATCTGGTGTTTTTTGCTTTCTGCCATCTTTACCACCTTTTTGGTTTCAGAGGAGTCGCATGCTCTCTCTTCTCGTTTCTAGGCCGACGAGGGCCATGGTCAGGCTCTTTTCCGGGTTTTTCTTGTATCCTATCATTTTACCACTAATACCCTATCACCCTCATAGTATATATAGTATATTCAAAATATTAATGGATAAACTGAAAGGCAGGTATGATAGCGTTAACCTTCAGGTTGAAAAAGGTTATCCTCTACACAAAAGGAGCATTGCCAATATCAAACGTCCACGTATTCCACCAGCACCACGGCCTTTCCTTCCACCACTGTCTCACCATCCTGATTGATGCAGTCTGTCCTGAGGGTAACGATGGGCTTTTTTTCGTGTATGTCCAAAACCTCCGCCACCGCGGTTATGGTATCCCCTATGTAAACCGGCTTCTTGAACTTCAGGTTCTGTTCGATATAGATGGTACCCACACCCGGTAGTATGGTCCCCAGTACTGTGGATATGTACCCCGTGACCAGCATACCGTGGGCGATCCTTTTTTTGAACCGCCCTTTTCCGGAGTAAACATCGTCAAAATGGTAGGGGTTGGTATCCCCGGTGGCACCTGCGAAGAGCCTGAGATCCGCATCGGTTACGGTCCTTCTGTAGGTCCCCACATCACCGATCTCCAGTATGTTCCATGTGTTAGGGGCATCCATATCCGACCGCCTTTTATCAGGGATCCTGATGGCCGGTCGGTCGTTCACTATCTCCACATTTGTCATAT
>SLLU01000102.1 GCA_007133925.1 Candidatus Halarchaeoplasma halalkaliphilum
CACACCGTTCCCAGACCAACTTCGTTATGCTTGACCTGGATGCCTACGATTATCTTCTGACAAAAGGTATAGTGGTGAGAAAGTTGGCTGGAAGGTTAGAAGGCAAGATAAGGGTCACGGTGGGCACCCGTGAAGAGAACCGGGAGGTTGTGGAGGAGTTAAAAGAGTTCGCAGGGGCGTTGGGTTGAACTGGGTGGTTTTCGATGTGGATGGTGTGCTCCTGGATGTGGGTGAAAGTTACGATATAGCCACCGAACTCACCGTAGAGTATTTCACCGGAACGAAAGTCGATCTCGGTCTCCTGGGAAAATTCAGGGTCAAGGGTGCCCTGGGCGACGATTACAACCTATCCCAGGCTCTGATATGTGGTTTGGGGACAGGGGATGTGGAGAACTT
This sequence comes from Candidatus Halarchaeoplasma halalkaliphilum, assembly GCA_007133925.1. GTDB lineage: Archaea > Thermoplasmatota > Thermoplasmata > Halarchaeoplasmatales > Halarchaeoplasmataceae > Halarchaeoplasma > Halarchaeoplasma halalkaliphilum. The sequence continues at coordinate 397 of SLLU01000102.1, forward strand.
CGTGGACGAATTTCCCCGGGGAGGTACCATGGATTGGGTGAGGGAGAGGTACGAATCTCCCGTGGATATAGAAGATATCAAGGCGGTGTTCGACACCTACTACCTGGGAGAGAAGTGCCCGGAGCCTCTTTTTCCCTTCGACGGCCTTTGGAAAAAGGAGAGGGTGTTGGTGGACATGGCCCTCCTCGAAGAGGTGGAAAGTCGATACAGTGTGGGTGCGGTGACCGGCAGGAGTTCACTGGAGATGGACCTGGCCGAAAAGACCCTGGGATACCGGTTCGAACACCGGGTTACCAGCGACGATTTCCTGAAGCCCGACCCCCGGGCCCTGGCATCCCTGGTACGGGACGAGCCGGGAGTGTTCATAGGCGACTCCAACACCGATGAGGTACTGGTGGAAGCATACAACCGGGAATACAAGGGAAGGTTCGAGTTCATCATGGTACAGAGGGATGTTGAGGACGTTAACGAAGCCATCCGGGCTTTGCTCTGATCTACAAGGAGATGTGTTATTCTACCAGGGGTCATTTGGTTCCGAAACGTTTACGTGATAGATATTCAAAAATCCATTAGAGAGACCTGGGTCGAGGCGTCGGATATACGGGATGCCAATCTGTCCCCGAAACCGGGAAGCTTGGCCAGATCCCTCGGGGATGCCTTCAGTACCGCATCCGGGGTGAGGTATCCAGCGGCGTAAAGTGTCCTGGCTCGGACCCGGCCGATCTGTGGTAGTTCCATGAGGGGGAGCAGTTCCTCCCGGATACCGTTCTTCACACGGAGGGTCAGAGACCTCAATATGTCCGCCTTTTGGGGATTGAACATGTGTGCGATCCTGGTGGCGGAGTGGAGGAGCCACTCAGCGGTCTCCACCCGGTTCCTGATATCCCCGGGACCAACGTCGAATCTGGTGGATATGTCGTCCTCGGAAACCTCATCCATCCAGTCCTTGAGCAGAAGGGCGGTCTTGAGGGCGGAGAGGTAGTGTTCCATCTCACCCTGGTCAAGGGGCAGGTCGAAGAACAGGTCCGCCCGTATGTCGGTGAACAGGTCCTCCAGTGGTGACATGTCATTTTTTCGGATGTAAAGCTGATATATGTCGGGAGTGAGGCATATGCCGTGGAGATATGATAGGGGGATGCCACTTCGCCCGCTGGAGGCCATCTCCTTCAATGTGATGGCGGATAGGGGGTCTATGTAAAGGGAGGAAACCAGTCTGCCGAATTGGGTGGGTACGATCTGATCGTCGTGGAACTCCACCATCCCGTGCTCATGGAGCAACTCGAATAGCTGGTCTATCAATGCCTCTATGGTCCAGAGGTCACTGTAATGGGCGTGAAACGTACCTTCCATGAACTCCATTACCCCTTCCAGGGTTTCGCAGTGGGAGGTGGCGATCAATGCCAGGAGGTGTTTCCTCAGAGAGGTCTCCACCGCCATACGGGAGTGGACCACCTCGCTGTCCCCCAGGAGATAGTTGTCCATCATTGAACCCACGTCCCTCTCACTCTTGGCGATAAGTATTGCCTCGCCCACATCGTCGTAACCGGGACGGCCCGCCCTGCCGCACATCTGCTTCACCTCCATCACCGGAAGGGGGCTGTTGAACCCGTGGAGGGGGTCATAACGTTTGCAGTCCCGGATTATTACCCTCCGGGCAGGCAGATTCACACCGGCAGCCAGTGTTGGTGTGGCCGTTATGAGCTTGATCTTTCTGGACTTGAAGCCTTTCTCCACCATACTTCTTTGCATATTGCTCAAGCCCGCATTGTGAAAGGCCGTGCCGGACTCCACGAGCCTTGCCAGATTTTTTCCCATGGAAGTGGTGCTGTTATCCCGTATCTGTTCCGCCAGGTCCTGCAATTCCCTTCGTTCCCGGTCACCCAGATACCCCTCCACCAGACCCGCCATGTTCCCGGCCAGGGATTCGGCGGAACGCCGTGTGGAAACGAACACCAGGCATTGAGCACCCTCCTCCAGGGTTTTCCGGCACAGAACGGACACCGGGTCCCCCGGAGGGACTTCTTGGATGGTACCATCGCCAAATTTCAAAGTTCCGTTATGATATATGCTCTCGCTGAGTTCCACCGGTCTCCATTCACTCTTGTGATGCTCCGCACCGAGCCACTCCGCCAGGGCATCGGAGTTCCGTATGGTGGCGGAGAGTGCGATTATCTGCGCTTTCGAGTTCACCTGCTTCAACTTAGACAGGGTCACCTCCAGGGTGGCACCCCGGTCCCTGTCATTGATCAGATGCACCTCGTCAGCTATGACCAGATTGATGTCCTTCAACCAGCCCACGTTGTGCCTCAGGAGGGAATCCGCCTTTTCGGAAGTGGCTACTATCACATCGTGATGCTCGAGCCTCGGATCAGGTTCGTCGTAATCACCCATGGACACCGCTACCTTCAGCCCCAGAACTTCGAATTCCCGCAGATCCTCCACCTTCTCAGAGGCAAGTGATCGTAGGGGGACTATGTAGAGCGCCTTCCCCCCACCCTCGATCACCCTTTTAATTATGGCCAGGTACGCCAGTAGAGATTTACCGCTGGCAGTGGGGAACGCCAGAACCACGTTCTTCCCGTCCAACACATCACCCACGGATGATCCCTGGGGCGGATAGAGCTCGTCGATGCCCCACGAGCGGATGATCCTTTTTCCATCTTCCATGATATCCAGGTCATCTACACGCAGGTTCCACACCTCTTATCACGACCACAGGGGGTACGATACATGGTTATCACTTTTAGGATATATGTTAAATATACTTTTCCGTGGGACCCCTCGGTGAAAATGTGTGTTACCCAAAGGATATATATCGAAAAGGAGATTGCTTACCGATGAGTTACAAGAACCAGCATCGACTCAAAGAAAAGAAAGTGGAGAGATATCACAATGAATTGATGGATAGGTTGGGCAAGAGTATTTTCGAAAAGGGGGTCAAGGTGGATATAGCGGATTCCCCCTGGGGGAAGGTGCTGCTGGCAGACGGAGAAGTGGTGGCGGCTTTTTTCCAGGACGACTTGTTCCCCACCGTCAACGGGCTCTTGAAGCTCATCCCCGAGAAGGCCTTCGTCACTGTGGACATGGGTGCCGTGAGGTTCGTTTACAACGGAGCGGACATTATGGCACCGGGTGTGGTGGATGCCGACGAAGATATAGAGGAAGGGGACCTGGTATGGATAAGGGATGAAAACCATGGAAAACCCCTTGCAGTGGGGAGGGCACTCACCGACGGTAATACAATGATCGAATCCACCGGTGGGAAGGTGGTTAAAACACTGCACCACATAGGGGACGGAAAGTACTAACCCAATTCTTTCTTGAGCTTGTCTATGACCTTCACAGGAGCCGGGTCCTTTCCGTTCAACACGGAAAGATAAAGGCTCACGTAATCCCCCAGGTACACCAGATACATGATACGCGCCAGCTGGGTCTCCCCCTCGGCATACACTTCCACCACATCCTCACAGCGTGAAAACGCCAGCTCCTTTGTTACCTCTATGCGTTTTGAGATACGCTCGTCCTCTGATACCTCCCTGAGAAGTATAGGTACGAAGTCGGAGGACCTGCTGTCCCCGGCCCAGCCCACTATCTCGTTGTGATTCATCTCCGGGATGGCCCCGAACCATGACAGCACCTCAGCATTCTCATTGAACTGGGTGTGCCATCGGTTCGCCACTGCGTTGTATATGGAGTGACCGTAGATAACGGGTATCCTGCCGTGTATCCTCTTGGCTATGGTCTTGGCCTCGTTCTCCGCCGCGGGAACGGACAGTTTGATCTTGTCCCTGAGAGCACGCAGCTCCGACACGGTGTCGATTATGGCCACGTCGGGATCATAGACCAGTATCTCGGACAGTAACTCCAATACGGGAACAAACATGAATGCGATGGCAGCACGGGGATGATATCCCTTTGGAGCCTTTATGAAGACCACACCTTTTCCACTGCACATATTTGCCAATTCACCGTTGGAGCTTATGGCCACCACCTTGGCACCCTTACTAATGCCCTTCTCTGCCACGCTTATGGTCTCCTCTGTATTGCCCGAATATGATATGACGAATAGAAGGGTCTTTTTTGATACGAAATGGGGGAGGTCATAGTCCTTTACCACATATATGGGGATCCCGATACGGTTGGCCAGGAAGCATTTCAGCAGATCGCCTATTATACCCGAACCACCCATACCCGCAACCACTATCTCCGAGGGTTGAAAGGGGAGAAGATTGAGTTCCAGCCCTTCGATAACCTCCTCGATCTGTTCGGGAAATTTTTCCAATACACCAAATAGGCCCAGTCTGTCCAGTTCCGAGATCCTTTCCAGGTCATCCAACATGATCCATCACTACAACTCTTATCCTGTGACAGGATAAATAGATTGTCCCGTTTTTTTGTTTACACGAAGGTTTACAGGGTACCGTGGAGGAAGGTTCCCTTCACGTAAATGATAAATAGACTCACCCCTATCTCGCCTTCGAAGTGAGCAGAAATGTTGGAAACAAAGACCGTTCGGGATCTACTTCAGGACTACGATAAAAAGAACTTGAAGATCGGTGTGGTGGCATCACACTCGGCCCTGGATGTGTGTGACGGTGCGGTGGACGAAGGGTTTTCCACCCTGGCCGTATGCCAGAAGGGTCGGGAAAAAACCTACGATACATATTTCAAAACTGTCTGGGGAGAGAACGGAGAAAGGATAAGGGGAGTGGTGGATGAAACCTTGGTCCTGGACAGGTTCGGGGACATACTGGGAGAGAAATATCAGAAAAAACTCATCGATGAAAACGTCATATTCGTACCCAACCGTTCGTTCACTTCCTATGCACCCCTGGACAAGATAGAAGACGAATTCCGGGTTCCCATGGTGGGAAGCCGTAACCTGCTGAGGAGCGAGGAGAGGGAAGAAGAGAAGGATTATTACTGGCTTCTTGAAAAAGGCGGTCTTCCCTTCCCCAGAAAGATAAAAACTCCAGAAGACATAGACAGGCTGGTCATGGTGAAGCTGAAACACAAAGTAAAGCGTTTGGAACGTGGTTTCTTCACCGCATCAACATACCAGGAGTACAAGGAGAAAGCTGATAACCTGATCGCTAACGATGTTATCACCAAAGATGACCTGAAACAAGCCAGGATAGAGGAGTACATAATCGGTCCGGTCTTCAACTTCGATTTCTTTTACAGTCCCCTCAACGAAAGGGGGTCGAACATTGAACTCCTGGGCATAGATTGGAGGTTTGAAACCAGCCTCGACGGTCATGTAAGATTGCCCGCCCCCCAACAGATGACCTTGAATCCTGAGCAGATGGTACCGGAATACACGGTCACTGGTCACAACAGTGCCACCTTGAGGGAATCTCAGC
>SLLU01000016.1 GCA_007133925.1 Candidatus Halarchaeoplasma halalkaliphilum
CGGAGTCATGTATCAAAAATATATCTTCCACGGTGAACTCGTGCCTTTTCATGTAATAGTACAGCCAGAGTAGGGCCATCATGATGGGGGTTAGAAGGAGTATGAGAAGGAAGGGAGAACGTCTCTGGGATTCCTCATGGGATATTACCAGTACCTCGATCTCAGTTACATTTGAGTCGATACCGTCGCTCACCTCCACAGTTACGAAGAAAGTACCGGGATGTTCGTAATGGAAGATCAATTTGTGCTTCACCACCTGGACATTTACATCGTCCGTGAATATCATCAGCTCGTGGGTTTCGTTGTCCACATCCCATATGTAGTCTGCCATGTCCAGTATCCAGCTACGACCGACCTCTCCTTCCTGCCTTGGTATGTCACCTATCTGTGGAGGATTGTTCACAGGGATCACGGTGACGGTGAGTGAGTCCTCCATGAGAGCACCGGCGGAGTTCGTTGCTCTAATGGTGATCAATTCCTGCCCGTTCCAGTTCCTGGGGGCATAGAAATCAACGGAACTGTTCTCGTGTATGACCACCATGATGTGCTCGTTACCCGATGAATAGTACATGGTATCATCCTGCCTGTCAAGAAAGTGGTTGTCGAGATTGAAGGCGTTGTTCAACCTCTCGTTCTCCCTGAAGGCAACGTCGTGGAGGGGGATGAGTAGTTCGGGAGGGTATATATCACCCACTGTCACAGTGGTGGCGGCTGAAGTTGTATCGATGCCGTCTGAAACGAATACCACCAGGGCAACGGTGTAGTTCCGGTACTGGTGCTCGCTCATACGTTCGGGATAGAGCATGGTAAGTCTGGTACCCTGCACTGTCACGTACTCTGGACTGCACGTGGTTATGGTGAGCTCGTGTATCTCGTGGTCCGGGTCTGATATGTAAAACCTGAGATCGAATGTATAGGGCTCATCGTAACGGATTACGAATCTAGGAAGGTCCTTGATCTCCGGGGGGTAGTTTACAGGGATGATGGTCACGTTGATGGTCTGTTCCCTTATGGCACCAACGGGGTCCTTTGCACGGAAAGTTACCCGCTCCACACCGTACCATACCGTATCCGCCCTTATGTCCACCGTGTGGTCTCCGTGTATGGTTATGGTAAGGTAAGTATATCCGTAACTCATGTACAGCTGCTCCCCCTCAGGATCCATGAAATAATCGTCCAGGTTGAAAACGTTCTCCTTGAGTTCACCCTGTTCTATCTCCAGGTCCGGCAGTGGCTCTACTATCACTGGAGGGTAATTGGAACTCACCGTGACCGTGATAGCCGTATAGTCACTCCCCAGTCCGTCGGTGACCGATATCACCACCAGTATCTCCTGGTCCAGCATACTCTCCGGATATTCGTAGGTCACCTTAAGTCCCCTGACCGTGGTGTGTTCCGGATCATCGGTTTCCAGCACCAGCTCGTGTAGGCGGTCGTACTCATATATTATATAGGGTTCGTAGCTGAACTCGTAGGGTTCGTCAAAACGAACGCAGAGGTCCGGGCAGCGCCTGAACCTGGGTGGGGTGTAAGTGTATGTAACGTTTATCCATGCGCTCTGGTTAACTCGCTGCCCGGCACTGTTCACCAGCCAGTAGCGGACATGCATGGAGCCGTGGGCATCGTTCTGGGACGAGAAGGTGAGTATGTGATTACCCGTCTGATTCTCACCGAACACCCGGATCACCGAATCGTCAGTTCCGGTAAGGTACCACATCATTTCCTCATGGGGATCATATGCGTGGTCCCTCAGGTCCAGCTCGTATATTCCAAAATTCCGCTCTATCTCTATGTCAGGTATTTTTCCCACTATCTCGGGCACCGGAAGCGAATCCACCACCACAAGTGTGGTGAACATCATCCCTTCATGCTCTGCGGTCACGTTGCAGTATCCGTCCTCCAGTGCAGTAAAGGAAACGCTGACACCCGAGAGGGCTCCCAGATCACCCACTGTCTCGTCATCCAGATCCCATGCTGCGTACACATCTTCCAGGAATCCGTGGGTGGTGTTGTAACCAGCCGCATACATATGTACTGATCCTTCCGGGTCCAGGTGTATCTCGTGGAACACCTCTCCGCCACCCCCAGGTTCGCTCCTGATCAAGATGTAATCAATACCGTGGGGTGATATGATGAACATCACGGAACGTGATATCCCGTGGGAGTACGCTCCCCTGAGCAGCGCCGCACCCCTCTCCGCCCCGGCTGAGAATGTTGTGGACTCTCCAACAGTAGGGTCAACCCATGCCTCCGCACCATCCGTGTTCTCCACGCTCCACTCCACGGAGAGGGGTCCGAGGAAGCCGATGCTGTGGTTGAACCCGCCGCAGTATATGGTGAACTCTTGGTCTATGAATATCTCTCTATCATCGATGACCGATAAGGGATCGTTCGGGTCCTCCAAAAACTCCATGTGGTCCACCCTGGGATCCTGGACCACGAAAAGTACCGAGTCCATCAGTTCTCCGTATCTGGCCGTGAGCCATACCTCTCCGGGGATGGTTCCCACGTAAAGGGTGTTTTCCAGTCCTACCATCTCGTCAAGCAACTCCGCATTCCCACCTTCCACAGACCACTCCCCCTCAACCAGATACAAAAAACCAGTGGTATGATTGTAAACCGAAAGCTCCACTTCCAGTGTATATCCCACCGGGACAGGACCCCCGGGCACCTCCTCTCCATCCCTGGTTATACTCACACTATCCGGGGTCGGTGGATCAACCAGGATGAGCACGGAGTGGTTGTACAATGCTCGATCTTCGGAGTAAGAGGCCGTCCATGTGAGAAGACCACCTTGTGTTCCCACGTTCAGTGAACTCCATGTGCCGGCTCCCGGTTCCGTGTTGGGATCCATCCCTGGTTCGAACTCCACCGTCCAGTGGGCATCCACGGTTCCCACATATCCCACCGTGGAGTTGTACGAAGAGGCATGCCCCTGTATAACAGTCCCCACGGGGACCTGTATCTCCGTCAATATCTCCCCTCCCGGAGAATCGGTTATGCGGACCTCATCCACCCCGAGTTCCATCACATGAAAAGATATATTGTGTTCCAATCCCTCATAACTGGCGTTCAGCCACACCTCTCCCGGTGTGGTTCCCACATGGAGTGTGTTCTCCATTCCCACGGTCCCGTTGAGCAGTTCCGCATCTCCCCCTTCAACGGACCATTCCCCCTCAACCAGGTACAGAAACCCAGCGGTATGATTGTAAGCCGAAAGCTCCACTTCCAGTGTATATCCCACAGGGACAGGACCCCCGGGCACCTCCTCTCCTTCCCGGGTTATCCTCACCCGATCCGGAACAGGTGGTTCGACCTTGAAATCTACAGATGTGTTATACCATGATTCCCCGATGTGGTATGAGGCGTACCAGGTGATAAAACCTTCTTGTGTTCCCACGTTCAACCAGCCCGACCCTCCGGGTCCCGGGTCAGTGGAAGGGTCCATACCGGGGTCGAACTCCAAGGTCCAGTTGGCATCCACGGTTCCCACATATCCCGTTGTTGAGTTGTAGCCAGATGCATACCCCTGTATAACAGTCCCCACGGGTACATCACCTCCCATCAGGGGCTCACCTCCCGGCTCATGGGTAATGTAGATCTCATCCACACCTGGTGCCATCACGTTGAAAAGAACACTGTGATGCATCCCCTGGTAACTCACGTTGAACCAAACGGGCCCTTCCGTGTACCCGACGTGGATTACATTGAACCTGTTGGTCCCATCTTCCACGAGCTCCGAATCACCCCCCTGGGCGCTCCAGTTACCTTCCACGTTGTACAGGTATCCCGAACTTTCGTTGTAAACCGAACAGTAACCACGGTTCATGGTGCTTACGGGTACCGTTCCACCGGTGATGGGCTCACCCCCCGGGGAATCCGTTATACGGATGTGGTCCGGGCCGTGGGTTATCACCGTGTATCTTACCCCATGTTGATTATCAAATTCATCGGTCACGTTGAACCAAACATCCCCTGGGGTGTAACCCACGTTTATGCCGTTGTGACTGCCGTATTCTGGGGAAAGAAGTGAGGCATCACCACTCGCTTCCCAGTCACCGTTGAGATTCCCCACGAATCCCTCTGTATGGTTGTAAGCGGAAAGATACCCCCATTCCACATAACCCGGAGGAACATTGCCACCTTCCAGCACATCACCGTCGATCTCCCTGGTGATCAGGATGTAATCCACAACAGATCTTTGACCGATATCCACGGGGATCAAAGCGATTACATTGGAAATTAACAATACAAGAAGGATCGACCAGGTAACATATTTGATACCTGTAGCCTTTTTCATACCCATTAATTTCAGAGGGAACCACCTGCTGATAAAAGAACCATTTCCGGCGTACTTAAGACTTTTGCGGGTATACCCACTGATTTAAGACACGTATTTTTCGATCATCTTTTTGATCAGGTCTCTGGAATAGCCGTCGTCCCTTTCGTCGTAGATGTACATAAGAAGATTTGCGAAGGTGAGAACGTTCTCCTCCTTGATGGAGAATATCTCCTCATCAAGGTCGAACTTGTCTATACCGCTCTCCTCGAAAAGTCCCTCCCGTATGTTGTATGGTATATTTCCTATATCGGATGATATGGCCAGCAGTGTATCAAGAAGGTCCTTGGGACTGTCGATCTCCCTCTCCAACACGATCCCTTCTATGTCCTTGGAGGAGAACTGTAGATTCTGGGCCACCCGGGAGGCCATGTACTTGAACATGTATTCCACGTTCCGACCGTTCTTGGCCGACGTGTAGAGAACGTGATCGAATTGGTCGTAAACATCTTGGAGCTGCAGATGGGTGATTTTTTTGGTATCTATGTCGAACTTGTTCACTGCCAGAAGTACGGGATTGTCCTGGCTGGAATGTTCTCTGTACATGGGCAACCACTCGTTGACAAGGCAATCCAGCGTGTCGGGACGGGTTATGTCCGCCACGGCGATGGCCCCGGTGGAGCCCTTGAAGGCCCCTCGCTGTACCGATTTGAAACCTGATTCCCCCATTATGTCCTGTATGATGAGCTTGATGGTGCTACCCTCGAAGGATATATCCTTGGTATAAATATTGGTACCTATGGTCTTGAGGTACTCCTCACCGAAAACGTTCTGGACGTATCTGATTATGAGAGAAGTCTTTCCCACGCCCTGATCACCAAGGAGATTGATCTTCTTCTTGATTAACGTCTCGTTCATTCAAAGGGCTATGTGATACGGGCTAATTTAAATTTACTCCTTTTTCCTTCGTTTATACGCATTTTTCAATAATAAAAAACGGTCTGCAAAAATATATTATTCATGTTTGCGATTGAGGGTGTGTGGTAGAGAATAAAAAAGCCCGGTGTCACAAATGCAACCTCGAACTGGTGGACGATCCCGAGGTATGCCCTCTGTGCGGAACCGCTCTTTATCCCCATGGAGTCTCAAGGGAGATCATGCTCATGAACAAGGTGAGAACCACATATAACATGGTTTTCTGCGCCGAATACCTCGATATAGATACCCGGGAGGTGAACGAACTCATAGCTTCCACCAGGGACCTCATGGGTACGGATGATCTGGATAGTGCGGAGGAGCTGATAACCAAGGCCATGAACAGTGTCTGCGTACCCCTTGAAAAGGCGTTGAGCAAGGAACTCAGTGACATACACCGGATGCTGAGGAAAAAGGAGGTGTTCGGCAGAGATGTGTCCCGTTTCAAGGATCTGTTGAGGGGTGCAAACAGCGCCCTGGCGGATAAAGATTATGACACCTGCCTTGCCATCATAGACAGTATAAAGAAAAATTTTTAAACGGTATTGTGCTTGAATTTACCAAAATATTATAATACGTGCGTTCATCTTCACAGGTTGAAAGTGATCGAGATGAAAGGAATAGAATCACTGGTCAAAGAGGCCATGGAGTACAAAGAGAAGGGTTTGAAGGAAAAGGAAATAGCCACAGAACTGAGTCTCTCCGTGGATACCGTAAGATGGTTACTAACCAGGAACGTGAGCGAAGAAAAACCCCCTACCGATGTGAAGATAGGTTGGAGGTCCGTGGGAGTTTATGGTGGCAGGATAGGATTGTTCTCCACCCTGTTCTCTGACATCATAGTGGAAGAGCTGGAGAAGATGAACACCGACGTTGACACCATTGTGGGGATAGCCATCAATGGCATCCCCCTGGCGACACTGATCTCGGAGCAGCTGGGTGTGGAACTGGCCATATACCGGCCGAGGGAAAAGGACAGGCGCGGAGGCGGCGGTGCCCTAAGCTCCAACTACGCATCGGTGAGCGGTAAAAAGGTTATCATAATCGACGACGTGCTCAGCACCGGTGAAACAATGCAGGGTGCCATTTCGGATATGGAAGAAAGAGGTGGGGAACCCATACTCTGCATGGTATCCGTCAACAAAGACGGTAGGGACGACGTGGTAGGCGTACCACTCAGAGCCCTGATCAGGACCCAGGTCATAGGTTGAGGAGAGCATCGGATGCACTGGGCGGATGTTGAAGCATCGGAATTACCTCCGGAACCCCTTATCGCCACAGGCATAACTCCCTCGGGACCCATACACCTGGGTAGTCTCAGGGAGATCCTGACCGGAGATGCCATCAAACGGGCATCGGATTCCGGTAAACTGCTTTACATAGCCGATTCCATCGACCCCCTGCGCAGGGTGTACCCGTTCCTTGATGAGAGCTACGGGGAGTACGTTGACAAAACTCTCAGTTCGATCCCGTGCCCATGCGGGGAACACGAAAGCTATTCGGCCCATTATCTGGCACCTTTTCTTGAGACCATAGAGGAACTCGGGATCCAATGCCGGGTGATGTACACCCACAAGATGTATGCCGAGGGCACATACGAAGAAGCTTCAAGGATGCTCATCAACTCCAGAAGTACCGTTGCAGAAATACTCGAGAAACGAACGGGGAGAAAACTTCCCCGTGACTGGTACCCCTACAACCCAATATGTCAAAAATGCGGAAGGATGGGAGACGGAGAGGTGATATCCTTCCAGGACCCTTTCTTGCATTACCGCTGCGGGTGCGGTTATGAGGGAAAAGCAGATATCAGGACTGATGACGGTAAACTACCCTGGAGGTGCGACTGGCCCGCCAGGTGGTGGATACTAGGTGTTGACTGCGAGCCCCTGGGAAAAGACCATGCGGCTTCGGGAGGCTCCTGGGATACCGGTTCGGACATAATCAGGGAGGTGTTCAACACCCCTCCCCCCCACCCGGTTGTGTATGAGTGGATACAGCTCAAGGGAAAAGGAGCCATGTCCTCCTCTTCCGGTGTGGCTATCAAGGGAGAGGAGATGCTGGGCATGGTGGAACCGGAAGTGATCCGTTATCTGCTCATGAGGAGCAAGCCCCAGACCCACATAGACTTCGACCCGGGACTTCCCCTGCTGGACCTTGTGGAGGACTACGATCAGACCGAGAAAAAGTACTACGACGGAGAGCTGGATGAGGACTCCGGAAGGGCCTACGAGCTTTCCCAGATAGACGGTTTACCAGGATACCCGCCAAAACGTGTACCCTACCGACACATGATCAACCTGGTGCAGATATACGACACGGTGGATCGAATGTGGGAGGTATCTTTTGGAGAGGAATGCGGCCCTGAGGATCTATTACTGCTAAACCGGAGGGCGGAGAGAGTAAAGTACTGGCTGGATAATTTTGCACCGGAGATGGTGAAGTTCTCTGTGATGAAAGAACCGCCGGCGGTGGATCTTGAGGAAAACGAAAGGGCATTCATCTCCGCGTACATGAAATTGCTGGACGAGACCGATGAATGGTCCGATCATCTGCTTCATTCATTCGTTCACACTGCTGCCGAATCAGTGGAGCTATCCAAAGGACGGGCATTCGGTATTTTCTATCGCATATTTTTGGGGCAGAAGAGGGGACCCAAACTTGGAAGATTCCTCATGCAGCTTGACAGGGATTTCGTCCTTGAGAGGTTGAAAGCTTTCGGTGAGTGAGCGGCTACCTTCTTCTTCGTCTTTTGGGTCTGTAGAGAATCAGGGCGATCCATGTGAAGAGGAGTATGATTATGATCACAGCGAAGGGAACGAATTCCATGAGATCTATCTCGGTCCCCATCTCTATGACCAGTGTTCCCTCCTGTCCCGGCTGGAGTTGACCCGCGGCGTAGTCTCTGCCGTTATGACCGATCACCAAAGGTTCATCCATCCTGGCCCTGATTATGTCTATACCTGCGGGTGCCATCACCTTGTACTCCACAGCCCACTCCGACGGGTTTCTTACGTTCATGCTGACGGATTCCGAAACCGAGTACCGTGTGGGTATGGAAGCCGTCAAGGGGTCTTCTGACCTCTTCCTTTCAACCGACGAGCGGAAGCTGATATCCATGGTCGGATAGGGATCCATGGTTTGGGGATCGTAATCCATGTGAAGATTTTCGATCATCAACTCTCCCGGTGTGACCACCTCTCCCACTTCGCTGACCAGATGCCTCATCTCGCTCTCCAGCCTCTCAAGCATGGCATCAACGGGATCACTGAATCCGTTCTGGTAGAAAAGTCGTATCAGCGCCGTGTTGACTCGATCCATCTCCAGCTGGGTGGGCATGTGTTCTCTCATGGTCCCCGTTATGCCCATCCCGGTGAAGGACGCATCCAGGAGTATATCCACATGGAGTATCTCGCAGTCGTCCCTCCTTTCGATCTCGTGTATATCGAACAGCAGGGATGTGTGCAGGTCGTCTTCCACGTACACCGGGTCTTCGTGGACCATCCCGAACTCTGCGGTCTCTGAGAGGGTTTCGGAACCTTCCAGGTTATGGAGATAGTATTGAGTGGTACCATCCAGGACCATGTTTTCCGGCGGACGGAATATATAGCTCGTTTCATGTCCCGGGGGGCAGGAAAGGATGATATTATGGTTCAGTTTTCCACCCACCTTTAAAACACCATCTATCACGTCCACCGCACGGGCTTCCGGGGGCAATCCGAAGAACTCGTTGGTGAGGTCCACGGATGTGTGTGACGTTAGGGATATGGGGTCCTGGGGAGGTGCATCCATGTTTTCCAGTATTACCGCTGTAAAAACCATTCCACGACCCTCTTCTATGCGGTAGGAATCCACTATGAACGTGTTTAACAGGGAGGTGACCGCGCCCATCATGATCTCTTCTATCTCGTCTTCCTGTCCACCGTGGTACAGAGCCCGTATATCTTCGGGATACATGGTCGTCCCGTGGATCACATAGGAATGTATCTCAAAACTCCCGTCAACGGTGAAGGATGTGGGGTCCAGATAGGTGATGACGTACTCGCTCACCATGTACTCCCCCGGTGAGGAGGCATGTGCAGGCATTGCCGGGAGCAGCAGGGCGAGGACCACCAAAGGGGCTACCATACGGTAATAGAAATTTCTTTTTGGCTTTTTTACGTGAGGTTTCTTTCTCACCCCTTTCGTTTTTCTCTTTAATGCTTTTATTGACTTGGCCACCCTACTCGGATGGTTCACGCCGTGATACACGCACTGGGCCTTTTTTCCAGCCAGGGCAAAAAGCATGACCACGTTTCCGTACCCAAGATACTTGGCCAGGAAATCCTGCTTGACGTAGATTACCCTCATCCTGCTTAGCGGGAAGTAGTGTGACTTTTCGTACCGATGAGTGTTGTACTTGATCACCCGTTTGTTGGTCACCAAGAATCTCATCCCGGCGTCCCTGTAAAGGAGCAAGCCAGTGAGTACCCCGTAAGAGATAAGGGTCAGACTGAAGAGCCTCGATATTATATCCAGGAGGAGTTCCCAATTTATGAACTGAAACATGGGTACCATGAAGGTGATGGATACAAGCACGAACACTATGCCGGAGGACCTCAGGGGGCCACCCTCGAACCTGAATATATCTCCCATACGGATCAATATTCCTCCAACAAGGAGCATCATCACCAGGAACATCAATGCGGGAAGTGAGAAAGGCAGACCAAGGAACCTCTCCCAGAATTCCCTGGGATATGTGGATGTGATGTAGTTGTTAAGGGTCATCAAAAGGGATATCGATACAGATATGGCCAGAAGGGATATCCAGGCGTGTTCCATGAATTCGTCCCAACTCCCGGGGTCGAATATGTTCTTGCTGAAAAAGTGTATGACGGTACATAGTAGGAGTATTGGTATGAGGACTGAAAGGAATGTGACCGCATTGAGGGATTCCAGCAGGGGGGGTATCATGTAGAGCGATGAAATACCAACGGATACGGAAAGCACACAAGCCAGTGCCACTTTGAAAAAGAATCCGGGATGGGATGTCATACTCACCATAACCCTCTCACCCCTTACCAGACGGATATTGTCCGTGGAAATGCCCGCGCCCTCCTTGGGAGCCCTCAACGTCCTTTCCAGGGCGTACTTCTCCTCGAAAACCGCCTTGTGGAGTATGGCTGCGATGAGTACCAATGGCATCATGTATATAGCCACCATCACGGCATATGTGAGAACATCAGGCGATCTGATTATTCCGAACACGGTGAATAGATTGATGGTCGATATACCTATGGCTGCGATGATAACCGCCGCCACTAGAATCCGTGTCCCTGTGGATGATTTTTTTCTAGTCAAATTGAACCGTGATCACGAAGTCAGATTGATTATTGCCTCTGCAAGATCACCCTGGGAATCCTCCAGTGCCTTTTTTGCCTCTTGTTTGGATACTCCCGCGCGCTCTGCCACCAGATCTATGTCCTCATCTGGTATCACCACAACGCCCTCCTGGGCATCCTCCCTGGGAGTTCCCACGATCTGATAGGTGGACTGACCCTGGACGTTCATATGTACGACCTGGACATCCTCGAAGATCAATCTCTTTTCATGGGTCTCTATGATCACCCGTTCCGCATCGATATCCTCCGTGGTCATGCCCATCTTCTTCATCATACGTTTCATCTGTTTTGGGTTTCGCATTCCACCTGGCATCATGTAACTCACCTTGATTTGCCATGAGATAAGCCTGGAACCTTATAAAATTTATTAACGTGAATTCGCCAGCCGGGGGGCCGGACGATAGTAACATTTTAATAGGAAACCATATTTCGAGGAATAGCTGATTCTAAACGCCCTGGTAGTGTAGTGGCCCATCATGCGGCCCTGTCGAGGCCGCGACTCGGGTTCAAATCCCGGCCGGGGCGCCATTTCTTTTCTTTTAAGCCGGGATTTGTTTCACGAGATAATATTTGTATTAGCGAGCGGGCAAAATCACGAGCAAAGCGAGGGGTTGTGGCCTGAAGACCGGCCGGGGCGCCATTTCTTTTAGGCCGGGATTTGTTTCACGAGATAATAATTGTATTAGCGAGCGGGCAGAATCACGGGATGATACCTTCCCAAGTGATAAAAGGAAACTATGATACAACTGAAGGCTATTTTAACTCTGAAAAAGATAGGTCATTCATTTTTTCTTGACCACCCCATCATCAATACGGAAATAGCCTTCTTTTTCCATCTCATATAACATCCCTTTTACCCAACCTTGGTCTTCACCAATCTCAGTAACAAGTTCCTGTATCAGAACAACACCTGAATCTATCAGTTCACCGATCCGATATTTGAGGACCTCTTCCGAAGCCAATTCTTCGAAAGCAGAGTAATATGGTATTTCAAAGTCATACCGTTCAATGAATTCGTTCAAACCAACGAAAAAATCTGAAAGCCAACCCTTTTCGTCTGAATTGTCACTCTGCCAGATGATCTCTTCCTTAATCACATCAAAATCCAATCCGTGAGTATAGAGTTCTTTCATGTCTTCTCGGTCTCTCACCCGAGAGGTGATGCTTTTCATAATGAATATGTCTTCGGCCGCCATAACATATACATTCAATTTACCAGAACTAAAGAACAATTCAGCTCTGGACATCATCCCACTAGAAAGAAGTAAACCATTTGCTATCTTTCTCATAAATAGGTCGAACCTGAATCCTTCATTATTTTGTAAAACTAACCTAGTTCTCATCTTATCATAAGCGCCTTTTGCCTCTACTTTGATATATCCTGAATCGGTCAAGATATCCTTTAATTGTTTGAACTGGTCAGAATCCTTTACCACACCGTCTACATCTTTAGTCGCGGCCTTTAATCCTTTGATGCTCATTGCACCGCCCCCTATCATATAGAAATCAACAGGTAGTGTGATATCACCAATTTTTTTCAACTCTTTTTCTATGTATCCTCTATCGAAGTCCTTTCTCATATTATCACGTCATATTCCTCAGCGATTTCAGAATATTCTTCCCAGGTCGGCAAAAAATCCTCAGTCCTATTTCCAGACTTTAAAAACGTTTCCAAAGCCTGAATATGCTCCTCCATACCATATATCTCAGCCAACTCCATCATGCTTTCTGGCTTCTCTTTCTGATACAGCAAACATGCATACATGTTGTATGTGATGCTATTCTTATCCACCAACACCGTATGTAGGATCACATCTCTCACATCCAGCTCTCTGTGTGTCACGAAATAATAATTTTTGTCCAAGATCATAGGAAGTCCGAAACCGGAGAACCTGCTCACGGCAGTCTTCTCAACACCTTCTACTTGGATATCCTCTGAAGTTTTAAAGAGGAATTCGGAACCCGTCTGCCATAATATGTTGCTGTCTCCAGCTAATTCCTTTGCTTTCTTTTCGTTCATATACATAGAGTAGCTTTTAACCAAGTCATAAACCGCTCTCAGATCACGGTTCAATGTGTACTTACGTCCCTTCTTTTTAACTATACCCACATCCAAAAAATTCCTTAACCGGATCATTACGTACTGCCTGGAAAGACCTGTCAAGAACACGATATCTTTGACCCTCTTAGGTTTCGTCAAAAACCCAACTATTCTCAAACTAGAATGTGAAAACAGTTCTTCTATTTCCCATCCCGGAAACTCGTTGACGATGGTCTGCAGAAGTAAGGAATGTGACGTTTTCGCTCTTCTTACATAAACCCGCTTTCCTTCTCTTTCCTTTTGAAACAAACCATTGCCCTTTTTCAAAGACTCGGAAACATACTTAGAAACCGTTGAAACATCTAATCCGGACTCCCCGGCTATTTCAGATATGGAGCTTTCACCCTCTAGAACCTTAAATATCCTCAGTTCGGTGGTGGATATCATATGTAAAGTGATAACCAATTGTTATATAAAACATTTTGCTAATAGTTACCTTAATCGAGTCCGGATTGTAGTAACATATAACTAAGTATCACAATACGATGGTGAACTGTTTTTGAGATATATCTATTTGGTAAGAATAATTAACCGAACGGAGGACATGATATGCGAAAGTTGTCAATACACTAATATGTAGGAGAATGGTCAAGGTTATCTTAATCATTTACTGTTGCAGGGTTGGAAGATGTTCCCTAAAAGGTCTGATCGAAACATAACTCACCCTGGTTATTGCAATAAGGTTTATTCTTTCGCCGTCACCTTAGGTTTTTACCAGAGTTGTTAATCCACTTATGGATCTTTTAAGCAAGTGTTGTGTAACGCCTACATAATAAGAGCGTTGAACCGATCGATGAACGGAGCTCCCTTTCTTTTGACACTAGTCCCGCACCACTTTGAATCTCGTAAAGATGTGACCGTCCCAGCATACCTTGGTATCCATGTGCTGCAAGAAAACCGGCCACTCGTCCTCTCCCAGATCCGGAGATGCGAAGAGGACAGGGGTTTCGAAGCCACCTATCACCACGGGATTGAACCGTATGTACACCTCGTCCAGGAGTCCCTTTTTCAGCAGTGCTCCCGCGAGCTTGCCCCCGGAACTGGTCAGTACGTTTTTCGCACCCAGTTTTTCCTTCATCTTTTTCAATGCCAGCTCCAGATCGACCCGTTCCTCTCCCGCCAGGAGATAGGGTATGCCCTTCTCACGTAAAAACCACAGATACTCGGGAGGTACGCTGTGAGATGCCAGGTGCAGCATGGGTTTGTCCTCTTCACCGGTATAACCGCTTCTCAACCGCCCACGGCCGTCCACTGCCACCAACCAGCCCGTCCGCCCTGGTTTGTTCAATATATCAGGGGGTAAAAAATCCTCATAGAGCACTTTTGCATCCCCTTTGAAAGGTTCCAATTCCCTCAACTCCGCACCCTCCTTTACCAGCATACCGCTCCCTTCCATCCACACCTCGGGATGATGCCGATCATTCAATTTTCCGTAGAAATCTTCCCATTCTTCACGGGTTCCAAGTACATCATCCCGCTGATCCAGGTCCATGAGGGTCCTGCCCGGTCCCAGTGATATTCGCCCGTCCAATGAAGCCGATACGCCCAGTATAACATAAGGTCTTTCCATACGAAACACCATGGGTTCCTTGGAAGATATACTTTCTCCCGAGGTTGCCAATATTTCAGATCTTTCTCGAAAAAATACTCTTCGTCGTATGGGCATCGGGTGTTAACTAATAAAACTGAGATTACAGAAGAATCTTTGACGCTTTCACCAGGTTATTGCAATCGTAGAATCCCTGTAACTCAACCATGAGTTATGGACATCCCATACAATAGAACCAGGATTGATGAGTGAAGATATTAGTACGTTCGTATCTACAACAATTCTTTTTTTCTTTCGTGCCATGCTTTGGATCTAGCCTTTTCAAAATTTTCGACATCTTCTTCTGAGAGGTCAAGAAGGTCTATGGAAGCTTTAATAGATTTTATTCTTTGATTCTTCCTAGCTAACTCTCTCTCCAGCTCAAATACCGCTATCTTCTCCGGTAGCTCAGGAGGTATTTTTATCTTTACCTCAACCATGTTAAGTATAAGGTCGTATCAGGTATATAACCACTCTGTTAATAACACCTGGGAAATAATTTTTTCCATCTACGCATCAAAAGACTGGTCGTCCCAACTTTTGGTACATTGCCATCTTGTCCTTGTAATAATCATCTCCACTAAAGATCACCTTATACCGCTCCATCATCTCTTTCTCGAGTAAAACTTCGAGGTTCTTCCAGAGACCTTCCCTCATGTTCAGCTTGTCCAAATATATCTCTTCCACACCCAATGAACGGATCTTTTCCACCAGTTCCCGGGGATCATCGTTCAGCAGGGGCATCATGGGCCCTATGAACACCCATGTGGACACACCCGCATCCACCAGAGCCTCCACCGCCTCCAACCTTTTCTTTCCGGAGGGGGCCCCCGGTTCGAACCGTCTGCAAAACCCATCGTCCAGGGACGTTATGGTGAGACCGACTTCCACGTCCATCTTCAGGAATATATCAACGTCCCTGGTAACAAGATCGGACTTTGTCTGCACTATGGTGCTTACCCTCTTTCTTCTCAACTGTTCCAGGCACATGCGGGTGATTTGGTAACCCTCTTCCAGGGGCTGATACGGATCCGTAACGCTGCCTATCCGGACCGTCCCCTTCTTTTTGCTCAACTCCCCTGCCAGCACCTTGGGTAAGTTCCTTTTCACGTCCACGAAGGTTCCCCAACCCCGGGTCTCCCTGATAACGAAAGGAGAATAGCAGTATACACAGCCGTGGGTGCATCCCACGTAGGGGTTAAGTGCGTAGTCGGACTCGAGACCCGAAGGGGAGAGGGCTGTGGCGCAGGTGACCTCCTTTACGGTCACCCCAGGGGGTGCTTTCACACATCCGTAGCTCAGGCCCATGCCTCACCACTCCCGAAATCCTCCAGCCGTGTTTGATAGAGCGCGTCCTTGAGCACCTCGCTGTTCTCCACCCATGTGCTCATCTTGATATCCAGCCGGTTGGAGATGAAGAACATGGCATCCTTGAGATTGTCGAACACCCTTGGCGGGTTCCTCAGGGCGTTCCTCACGTTCTCCCGCACATTCCATACCCCCATGGGCATTATGTATCCAGGGTGGGTTTCCCGGAGTATCACCGCCCCGGCCTGTCTTCCCTCTTTTTTCAATTTCTCCGCTATTGCCAACCGGGCGGCGTAGAAACACCCGCCTATCTCAGCGTACTTTGTCCTCCCACCGTACATTTCATGGCTGGATACTATGGCGATATCCTTTCCGAAGGGATTCCAGGCAGTCTCGGGATACCATGCCTCTACGAGCTCGTATATCCACGTTCTGGGAAGCATCAGTATCTCCCACCGATTATCCAGTTCCCAGGTCTCGTAAACCCTGTACTCGTCTATGGGCCTCAGTTTCTTAACCTCCTCCCTTAGGTTCTTACCGATGGTATCATCCACGGCGGTTATGCTCCATCGGGTGGGGACGAACCGTCTCCGGTCATCGAATCCGAAGGCACCCACGCTGAAGGCCCTCTGTATCTTGGAGATGTACACATCGTGTTCGTACAGGTCCAAGACCGCATCCACCGCCCTCAGGTCCGTGGCTTCGAAGGCCCTGTCCAGCCTTGGATCTATCTTGAGCGTCCCCAGGTCCAGCTTGCGTATGGTGGCCGAGGGGCCGTAGGGTTGAGTGGTATCCGACAGGGATATCCTGCCCGAGGGTTTCTTGAGGAAAAACGCCTCCACCTCGGCGGGCTCCTTGCAGAGGGCCATGTCCCGAGTGTACTCCACCACCCGGTCCGCAATATTAACGTCCTGTATACCCACGGAGTACTTTGCCCTTATGAGGAAGCTCCTGAAATCCACTATCTCGTCTATGCTCCGGCCCACCCACATTTCAGGAGTGTCCATCTCGTAGGTGTCCCCGTGGTAAGGGGGCACAAGTGGGCCTATATCTACCCTGGGATAACCATACCGACCCACAAAAACACCGGGAGGTGACGAACCGGATATGTCCGTACTGTCTGTCACGGACATGGTTTTCACCCGGGAATAGTGCTTTACGAGCACAGGGCACCTCTGCCGGTTACATAGATTCTTGGTACCCCTGCAAAGGATACATCGCTTGCTGGAGCCCACGAAATGGGTGCTGTCTCCAAGGTCCAATGGTATCACATCACTGATTACCGTTCCCGTGGATTTAACTGTTACTGATAGTATGGATCATCCTTGTGTCCATGACCCTTTATTGAGAGTATTCTATCTCCCAATAAACCGGATCGTTGTCGCTGTTGAAAACCCAATAGGCATGCCCCGGGTAGAACACATAATCACCAGGCTGTTCATCATATGCTATATTGTATGTTTGAGTGTGATCGAAATAGCCTATCACCGTTACTTCATCGGGCAGATCGTGGTTTCCCTCGCTTTCACTCGGTAAACCAACCATGTTCCATCCGGGGTAGAGGGTTATCAGAGTGGTTTCGGGAGCATACCCTTCCACTGTGAGCGTGTCGTCTTCAGTCATCCTTATCCAAATACCCCTGGTGTGGTCCCACGTTCGAAGGTTGTTGAAATGGTCCGCTCTACCCGGTACGTGGCTTAGCCATTGTCCTGATGAGGCATCGTAGTGTATCACACGATCGTAGCTACCGTCAATATCATCCAATATACTTGGCAGGCTAGTATCCGCCAGTTCCAGATTAAACGACACGAAGTTCCAGCCAGATGGCGATGAGTACAATGGAATATCGAAAGTTTCCATGGGCGCTTCTGTGGGTTCTCTCACAGGAGGAGTTCCTTCTCCTTCATAACCGTTCCAATCGGAGAAAACAGTGTACCACCACAGGATATCATCACCCGTGCCCTTACCAGAATCCACGTAATCGTATTCGTTTGAACCGTCCGCCGTGACCGAGCCTATCAAAGTCCAGGGACCGGTGCTTGAAGTGGAACGGTATATGTTGTAACGGGTCACCTTTCCGGGATCGTCCGTACTGGCACCCCATGAAAGAAGGTTATCTTCAGTTTCGTCTCCTTCCATGGGAAGGATGTACCCAAAATTCTCCAGACGGGTGTTGCTGGTTTCAGTCCCCCAGAGCACCCGGGTGCGGCCGACTATGCCCCGGGAACGCAGGAAATAGTAGGGTGCCCATGGTTCATTTGAAAGGCCTGTGGCACCCAGTTGCTCGGTGGTGAAGGTCCCCACCTGGTTGTTTGGAGGTGACGAGGTTCCCTGATACAACCGTATCACGATAGAATCCGTGGTTGAAAGCTCCGTATCGGGAGGAGGGCTCCATGTGTTTCCCGAAACCATCCCCTCACCGGTATCTCCGGCCCTGTGAGCGATACCAACGGCACTTCCGGCGGTGAGCTCTGACTCGATACCCGTTTCGCTACGGACCCATACCCGTATACCGGCATAAATTTCCTGGTTGTTCCCCAGGCTTGGGGCAACGACCTCGTTATCGGATTGTGTGGTACCTAGGGAGTAGGCTGTCAGACCGTTCACAGTTTGCTCATCTTCTATGCCCCGCATGTACCTCGTATGGACCACGTGCTCTTCCAGCATACCATGATGTTCAACAACAAGGTCCCTCGGGGGGGCAGGAGGTATCCCTGCTATACGAAAATTCCCGCTTGTGGCCGTGGCGCTCACGTCAAGATCGTCATGCACGGTGACCCTGACCCTTGCGTTCTCTGTATTTACATCGGGAACGCTCCAGGTATGGCTCCCTGTGTTTGCCCCACCGTTCACGATGGGTATCCACGAGGAACCGGTGCTGTATTCTATATCTATACCGGCGATGGGAGAACCGCCAGGTGTGGCCACCCATTGAATGTTCTCATCCGTTTCCGCGTACCAGACCTCTCCTCCCACAGGGGAGGTGAGTGTGATGCTGGGGGGTGTGCTACCTATGATGGTGAAGGTACCTTCACTGACGTCCATACCCGAGAAGCCGTCCTGGTCAAAAACGATGGTCTTTACAAGACATCTGTCACTGTGAACATTGGGAACGCTCCACAGGTACGAACCAGTGTCATCAACATCGTCCATGTGATGCCAGCGGTCACCGTCATTCAAGGAATACCATAAAGAAACGTAATCAATGGGATTGGTACCGGTGGTGGTTGTCCATGTTACTTCATGATCCGTACCGTAATTCAAGGTTTCCCCGCCGTTGGGCTGGATCAGATCTATATCCGGAGGTGTGATACCCGTGCCTGTGATCTCTATGTCGTCTATATGCCAACCCTCCCTGGGATCCGGCCAGTTCGCATAGCCATCGGTACCCACCCAGAAACGGACCCGGAGTTCCCGGGAACCAACAAAGGGAGTCAGATCCGCTTCGGAGCGTATCCAACCGTCGCTCGTACCGGTGAATGCGGCCCTGCCGCCGATAACATTGTCATCGCCAGAGTATAAAACCGCGTCGTATCCCCCCACTGGAGTCAACTGTACCCAGGACCCTTCATGGAACACTTCCACCAACCCTCCGTCCTGCCTGTAATTGAACTCGTACCTGTGCCACCATGAAAGGGTTGCGTCGGTCCACAGGGACGTGTCCACCTTGGGCGAGGTCAGCTTTTCATCCCATCTTGTTCCGTAATTACCATCGCCGCAATTCCATGAATGGTCTCCTGAA
>SLLU01000144.1 GCA_007133925.1 Candidatus Halarchaeoplasma halalkaliphilum
CCCAATATACCCTGGACTCCGTTCTCCGCTTGGAACTCCACCAGCTGTTCCAAACCGTCCTCATCGATCTCTCGATCTTCGTTCATGGGCGTTATCAACGCCGTATAGCATCCTTCGATTCGATTCATACATATCGCCTTTTTCCCATGGTAATTTGAGGGTTTATTTAAACTTTTTCGTAAATTATCTACGAATATCGTAGTTTTATCACTGTTTAGGTGTGATAGAAAAATATAAATTTACGAAAACCTTCCGACACATATGGATGAAATCGATAAAAAGATACTCAACATACTCAAAGAAGAGGGGCGGGCACCCTATGTGGATATCGCGGGACGGGTGGATCTTACAGAGGGGGCTGTCAGGAGACGGATATCTAATTTGATCAAAGATGGTACCATTAAGAAATTCACCATAGATACATCAGCCGCAGTTGAGAGTGTCGTTTTGATAAAAACGGATCCCACCATGACCCGTAAGACAGCGGAAAGTTTGAAGGAGCATTCATATAGAGTTTTTGAACTGTCCGGGGAATATGACATAATGTCTCTGGTACAGGCCTACGATATAAAAGACCTCAATGAAAAGGTTGATAGTATCAGAGAAACTCAAGGAGTCACCGATACTATCACACTGGTAAAACTCAATGAGTATTTTTGAGCAATGAATAAAGAGTAGGTACTCGGAGAGCACCCCATGGAAAAACATATATACCCGGGCCCTTCTTCTACCCCTTGTAGAGATTTTAGAGGTACGTTAATAAAAATCTATTACCCGATTTTTAGCCTGCTAAAATCATAAAGACTCCATATGGGACCGAGTGTGAGACCATGGAAACTGAAGGAAAAAAAGGAACAACGACCGTAGGACTGGTTTGCGATGGTGGCGTCGTTTTGGCCACCGAGAAAAGAGCGACAATGGGCAATTTCATCGCCCATAAGGATACTCAGAAATTATTCCCTGTAGGTAACAATCTAGGGATGACCATCGCGGGATTGGTTGCAGACGGCCAGATGCTTGCCAGATATATGAGTGCGGAGATAGAACTCTATGAACTGAAGAGAGGAAAGGATATGACGGTAAAGGCAGCCGCCACGTTGCTTTCCAATATTCTGGCTGGAAGGCGTATGCTGCCTTACTTCGTCGGACTGCTCTTAGGTGGTGTGGATTCCAGGGGAGGACACGTTTACTCCCTTGACATGGCAGGAGGTGCCATACCTGATGACTACGCTTCCATCGGTTCCGGATCCATGTTCGTGTACGGAGTCCTGGAAGACCACTTCAAAAAGGGGATGAAGTTAGAAGATGGAATCGACCTTGCAGTCCTCTGCCTCATGGTATCGAGCAGCAGGGATTCCGCTTCAGGGGATGGAATTCGGGTGGCGACTATCACCGAAGATGGGTTCCAAGAGATAGATGATAAGGATATCGAAAAACGTATGTCCAAGATAAAAAAGGAAAAAGGTCTTAGATTCCCCTGATGAAAAATCCTTTCCATAAGTTTCAATAGAAAAAGTGAATTCTATGAGTGTTGAAGACGTTTTAAATGAAGCTAGACAGGCCATAAACGATGTGATAACCACCTCTGTACAGATAACGGACATCGAATTCGAAGGTTCGACAATAGTGATTTATACCAAAGATCTTGAGGAATTCACAAAGGGAAACGAGGTAGTGAGGCAACTGGCTGAAAGGTTGAAAAGAAGGGTTGCCATCAGACCGGATCCATCCCTTTTGGATCCCACAGAAGAGGCGGATAAAAAGATAAGGGAGATCGTACCGGATGAGGCCGAGATCACTGACATGTACTTCAAGGAAGATATGGGAGAGGTGTCCATAGAAGCAAAGGCTCCGGGAGTTGCCATCGGTAAAAAAGGCTGTGTTCTCAACGAGATCAAAAGGGAAACCGGATGGGCACCCGATGTTGTTAGAACCCCTCCAATCCCTTCTAAAACCGTCAAAGACATCCGCAGTTATCTGAGGTCTGTCAGGGGTGATCGGAAGGATTTTCTGAGAAAATTGGGTAGAAAGATCAACAGGGACAAAAGAAAGGGAGAAACCTTTGCAAGAATAACTGCTCTGGGAGGATACAGAGAGGTGGGAAGGAGTTGCCATCTACTCCATACCAGAGACAGCAAGATAATGGTGGATTGCGGGGCGGACGTTTCATCTTACGATAACGGAACCCCTTATTTGATAGCACCCGAGGTTATGCCTCTGGACAGCATCGACGGAATAGTGCTAACCCATGCCCATCTTGACCATAGTGGATTGATACCTGCCCTTTACAAATACGGTTACGAAGGTCCCATTTACTGCACCGCACCTACAAGAGATATGGCTGCGCTTTTGCAGTTGGACTACATCAAGGTAGCCGTGGGGGATGCAAGAGATGCACCCTACAAATCAAGCCATATCAGAGAGGCGGTGAAACATACCATCGCCTTGGAATACGGAGAAACAACGGATATTGCACCAGACATAAGATTGACCATGCACAATGCAGGACATATCATTGGCTCTGCCGTGGCCCACATGCATATAGGAGAAGGAGATTACAATGTGGTTTTCACCGGGGATCTGAAATACGATAAAACATGGTTATTTAACCAGGCGGTGAACAAATTCCCCAGAGCCGAGACCGTGGTGATCGAAGCAACCTACGGTGGATATCACGACCTGCAGCCGAGCAGACTCGATGCCGCCGAACAGTTGAAGGATATATTGATCCAACACATAGATAGAGCTGAAGGAAAAGTGCTCATACCCGTATTTTCCGTGGGTAGGTCTCAAGAGGTCATGCTGGTCATAGAAGAAGCCATGAGAAACGGTGAGGTGCCCGAAGCCCCGGTGTACCTTGACGGTATGATATGGGAGGCCACTGCCATCCATACTGCATATCCGGAATTCCTTAACAATAAATTGAAGAAGAGCATATTCCAAGACGATGAGAATCCTTTCATGTCACCCGTATTCAAACAGGTTGACAGCGTTGACATGCGCAAACAGATATGCGACAGCGCCGAACCTGCAGTGGTACTGGCCACTGCGGGTATGATGAACGGAGGCCCTGTGCTCGAATACTTTAAATCCTGGGGTGACGACCCCGAATCAGGCATAGTCTTCGTGGGCTATCAGGCAAGCGGTACCATAGGGGACAGGATCCAAAAGGGATATGATCATGTTACCCTTCTGGAAAGCGGTAACCCCATAGATATCAGTATAAAATTAAGGGTACATACGTGTGAAGGTTTTTCGGGTCATAGTGACAGGATACAACTGTTGCACTATGTAAGCGGCATGCGTCCTTCCCCTGAAAGAGTGATGATATGCCATGGAGAAGAGGGTAAATGTACCAATCTGGCAAGTACAATATACAAAAAGTATGGTATAGAGACCAAAACGCCCAGGAATCTGGAAACTGTTAGATTGTATTAAAGGAGCTGTTCGAAGTCATCTACGCTGTATTCGAAGTCGTCCCTACTCTCGATTTTTTCCTTATTGAGCAGTATCTCTCTTGCAAGGAGCCAGAAAACCAAAGCAAGGGCCTTTCTTCCCTTATTGTTGGTTGGTAACGCGATGTCAACATTTCCAAGAGTATTGTTGGTATCGACCAAGCCGATTATGGGGATGCCAATATTGACCGCCTCTTTCAATGGTTGCCTGTCAGCGGTGGGATCTACTGCGATTATCACCTCGGGTTCGATAAAACCATCTATAGACGGATTCGTCAATATCCCGGGTACGAAACGACCAGCTATGCACATGGTACCTACCACATCAGAAAACATGGTTATGGGTTTACTACCATACTGCCTAGCTGAAACAAGGAGTATCCTCTCGGGAGGGTATCTGGACAAGAATTTTGCGATGGTCGATATCCGTTGATCGGTTTTTGTAACATCCAGAACGTATAATCCGTCATTCCGTACCTTGAATATGAACGGCTTCATCGATTCGCTTTTCTGTTGGGTACCTATGTGAACACCAGATGTTAGGTAAGTGTCTTCCGGAACCAACATATCCTCTTTGGTTTCTTCCATGTTTATTCCTCTCTGATAACAGAAATAGGGATCACACTACGGTCATACTCTTCCATGGCTATATCAACGGGATCCAACAATTCCCCCGGAAGTTCTATCAAGGGAGGGGCCCCCATGGATATCTGTAACGCACGGGCACCGATAACCCGAGCTTTTTCAAATCGAGTGTGCTTCCTAGTCATGTTCTCTAATCTCTCACCTCAAACAACGTCCCTTTTATAAATCTTTTGCACAGCTCTACCAGTATGAAGGACGGACCTCAGACATCCCTTTCGAAGTGAACTTCCACCTTTTCAACATCCCAAAGAGGTTCGATCTTCTCACGAATGTCCTCCTTTATGGCCGTGGCGAATTGGTGGTCCTCTGTCAAGTCTACGAATATCTCCACCACACCGTTTTTGAAAGATATGTCATGTATAAGATCAGTTCTGACCACATCGAGTCCGGTCATGGGATTCATGACACGTTTTAACCGTTTCTCCACGATCTCGGGAGTGGTGGGTTCCTGCTCACTGATCAAGCCGTGCCTCTCTTCATAATCCCGTATGGCACTCCTTAGACCATCTATGGCCAGGACGGAACAGTGGGCTTTTACAGGAGGAAGACCACCCAGCTCATCAGCGGCATCCTGCCATGTGATCTTCTTTGCTTGTTCTATGGTCATCCCCTTGGCCATCTCGGTGATTATGGAACCGGTAGCGATATTCGAAGCACAACCGTAGGATTCGAACTTTATATCGGTTATGGTTTGAGTATCCCTATCCACCTTGATGTAGACCTTCAACATATCTCCACAGGCAGGGCTGCCTTCCTGTGCCTTACCGTCCGGGTCTTCGATCTTTCCAACATTTTTTGGATTTTTGAAGTATTCTATTACTTTCTCGCTGTAGGGCAAACCCATATGGATCACTCCTTTCCGAGGGGGCTTATCTCCCTCAATCTAGCCACTACTTCTTTAATGTTATCCACAACGTAATCCACATCTTCTTCGGAATTGTATCGTCCCAGGGAAAACCTTACGGAACCGTGGGCTCGTTCATGGTCTCCTCCTATCCCCATTATGACATGACTTGCTTCCAATGAGCGGCTGAAGCAAGCAGATCCGGTGCTCAGTGCGACGCCCCTCATATCCATGTGAAGTATTATCGATTCTCCCTCTACGTAATGGAACGTGATGTTCGCGTTCTGAGGTATACGCCTTGTCCTATGACCATTCAATGTTGTGTTGGGTATCTCATCCAATACCCGGTCGATCAGAACATTCCTCATGGTTTCCAGGGTCATGTTCTCGTCTGGTGTGACCAGCTCAACCGCCCGAGCGAATCCCACTGCCCCGGGGATGTTCTCCAATCCCCCTCGCCTGTCGGATTCCTGGAATCCACCTTCCATCTGTTTTTTCAAGTGTGTTCCCTCTCGCACGTAAAGTGCACCGATGCCTTTTGGACCATGGATGGTATGGGCGGACAAGGTCATCATGTCCACGGGTATTTTCTTAACATCCAAAGGTACCCGCGTGAAAGTATGTGTTGCATCGGTATGAAAGCAGACTCCGGCATCTCTGCACACACCAGCGATATCAGCAATATCCTGAAGTGTTCCTATCTCCTGGTTTGCGTGCTGGATGGACACCA
>SLLU01000027.1 GCA_007133925.1 Candidatus Halarchaeoplasma halalkaliphilum
GTCTTTACGAAGAAGGATACCATATACGGTTGATGAAACCCCTGATAAGTGTGCCTCAGATACGTGAGAGGGGGCAGATAGTGGACATATGGATAAGGAATCCCGCCGGGGATGAACACACTCCCTGGGAGGCATGGCTTGTCAAGGAATATACAGGAGGTTACAGGGAGGAGTTCGGGATGGAGATAATGGCAGTTGAGGAAGCGGACCACAGACCCGGGGAACACAATTGGTATCTCACAGCTGTGGTGCCGGAGGGTGCCCGGGAAGAGTTGTACGATCTTAAGATATCCGACGGAACGGTTTCCACAGTGAGCATCCAATCCGTCCAGGTGAGGAACGAGATAACGGACCGATTCACCTTCGTCAGTGCCCCGGATACACACATCGGTTACGTGGACGGCGGTGAGCCGGCGGCGGTTCATCGTTTCAGGGAATTCGTACATGAGATGAACCTCATAAGGCCGGATTTCGTCACATTCGAGGGAGACATTTGTGATAAAGAGCCTCCGTTCTGGGCCGCTCAAAATCCACCACCGGAATACCAGGATGAAAAATTCTTCAACCTGTTACAGGAGTTGGAGGTGCCTGCCTATGTGGTCCAGGGTAACCACGATTATTCCTACGTGCCTTTGTGGGCGGAACCAGGGCCGGAGGTCGGCATAGAATCGTATCAGAAGTGGATCAATCCCCACCTGAATTACACGTTCACCTATGCAGACGATTACTTCTTCGTAATGCAGAATTCAGAAAGACCGGCGTTTCCCTGGGAAACTCCTCTCAACCCCTTGAACACCGCAGGGTTGATGACCATGGAGAACGTTACGTGGATGGAGGAAGTACTGGCGGAGAACATGGACAAAAGGATGCGATTTGTACACATGCATCACCCAGTCTATCCGAACCAGATACATTATGACGACGTGAGGGATGCTTTCATAGATGCGGTGATAGAATACGAAGTCACCGCAGTTTTTGCCGGGCATATTCACGGCCGGAGGAACATATTCGACGCCCACGGCGATAGTATAGAGGGGGACCCAACCCAGGGTGAACGGCCCCTTCATGTGACCTCCGCAGATCTTGTTAAGGGTACCGGGGAGTACAGGATGATACGGATCAACGGCGATGATATAGAGTTCTTGACCTACGATCTGAACGGTGATGGGGAAAGGGATGATAGAGCTGGGATACCCAGGGGACAGATATCCGTGGAGTTTTCACCACCCAACGACGGTACCAACACACAGGTGGTGGCAACCGTAGAGAATAACCTCTACGAATCCTTTGAGGACGCTTTCGTTAAATTCAAAGTACCTTCACTCCCTCCCGGTCACGAATACGTTGTGGAGAACGGCACTGTGCTGGAAGATATAGACACCGGCGAGGTGAATATATTTTATGTGAACACGGATCTGGACATGGACAGTACCAAACAGGTGACCATAAGAAGACTTCATTGGGTGGACACTCTCACGGCTACTGATATGGCTCCAACCCAGGGCCGGATCAGGGGCCGGCTGCCGGATATATCCCAGGATGTGGACGTATTCTTTAGATACCGGGTTAATGGTGAAAGCGACTGGACACAGGTGGACATGGGCACCAACACAGGTCCCTGGGACTTCTCATACGATGTATCTGACCTGAATCCCCTTCTGGTATACGAATTCAAAGCCGGCGTGCTTGTGGGCTCCGGTGCGGATCAGCGGGAGATACTGGGAGAGACGTTCAACCTGGTTCCCGCTGACATATCCCGGACCACCCAGACCTGGCAGGAGTGGAGCTCTTACCAGACCATGGAGGGACTGGCCTTGGAAAGGAACGAACTTCTGCTCGAGATGATGGAAGAAGAGGTCACCTTCCAGTTCACCGGTGAAAAAAAGGTCTTTTCCGTGGAAGATTATACGTACATGCACGTGAAGATGCTGGGTGCCGGTGGAGGCGGTGCCGTTCACGGAGGGGACTGGACCGGCGGAACCGGTGGGGACGGAGGACTTCTTGAAGCTACCTTTGACGTGTCCCAGTTCTCCGAATTACATATCTATGTGGGTGAAGGAGGGAAGACGGGAGATGGTCTCTCCGCCAGCATCACCCCTGGTGGGTGGGGTGGATCCCATGGAGGTGCCACCCTCATAGACACCTATGTGTATGGTTCTCCCCACGCAGGTGCCGGTGGAGGTTCCACGGAGATAGTGGGTGTCACGGATGACGGTACCGAAGTATGGCTTGCTGCCGCTGATGCGGGAGGAGGCGGTGGTGAAGTGGAAGACATAACCATGATCGGCATACGGGATCGGGCCATAGGCGGCGGAGGCGGCGGAGCCGGGGGTCTAGGCGGGCAGATACCGGAAGGCATTGAAAAACAACCGGGGGAGGACGCTCAGACCGCAGATGAGGGCTCCACACCCAGGGAAGGCCAGGGCTTGGGAGGAAACGGCGGTGACGCCGATACGGATCACGACGGAGAGCACATGGCCTGGCCGGGTGACCCGGGCGGATACCAGTACAACGAGCTCTACCTGCTTGAACTCATAGAGGCTGACACAGGGGGTCACACCGGTTCCGGTGGAAAGACCAATGCCAACGACGGAGAACACGATCCCTTCAGGGATGGCCGGGACGGCAGCATACATGTACATCTACTGAACCTGAGCATAGACAACGGTATTCGGATATCCGAGCCTTTGAGCCTGGGATCCATAAACGAGACCACAGGCAGTTTGATCTCCTGGGATGCTGAAACGCCCGGGGACTCGGACGTAAAGATATACACCGGTATATCCACAGGCGGTGAACCGGAAGAATGGTTCGAGGCGGAGTCTGGGGGTGCTATCCCGGGCCTGGACCTCATAGAGGATTTCAGGGGCAAGTACCTATGGACCAAGCAAGAGTTCATACTGGGCGGTTCCACATCACCTCCAAGATTGAATGCACTCTCCGAAGCCATCATGGCTTCGACCCATGAAATGAAAACCATGGATATTCACTTGCACGATCACACTGATTCCGACGGCTGGAACTTCGTGTCCTTCAACCTGATGGTACCGGACACTTCTTTAGAGGCCATACTGGAACATACCGAATATGGCATATCCGGTAACTACGATCGGGTGATGTACTACGACGCTTCGGCAGGAAGTTGGTATTCTCACTTAACCGGCAGGCCGGATCACTTCAACAATCTGGGGCGCTGGGACCATACCATGGGCATCTGGATACGGATGACGGCGGATGATGTTTTGACGGTGGAGGGGACTGCTCCCTACCAGACCACCATCACTCTGGAACCGGGGTGGAACATGGTGGGACTGCCAAGTTCCACCGAGGGTAACCACGGACTTCCTTCCCAGATCAGTATGGTGGGGCGATTCCATATGGCATCCCCTTACAACATAGCCTACGAGGATGCGGACGGATTCCAATTCCGACCCGGGGAGGCGTATTGGGTCCGCAACGATGCTCACCATGCCGTAGATTGGGTCATAGAATATTGAAAGGGATTTCAAAACTGTAATCAAAATTTATATATGGGGACCATGGCTAGTTAGATTGTAAAAGGTGGAAAAAATGAAGTCTTTCATGGCATTTTTGATGGTGCTGATGCTTGTGACCGTCATTTCAGCAGACGGTGTTTACATTCAGAGTGGGCTCACGGATGATGTTCCACTTCCCCCGGAGGACCTGGAGGTCCGGCACTACGGAGGGGTGAAAGAACCCGGGTTCATGGGCGATCTTGATGTGGAAATATGGAGCACCGAGTTCACGGGGCCCTACGGTGAAACGGTACCTGTTGACATATACTATCCCGCGGATGGGGAAAACGGACCGTACCCGGTGATAATACAGTTCAACGGGTTCATGATGGCCAACAAAGGCCTGGCCATGTGGTGTGAATACTATGCCAGTTGGGGGTACGTGGTATCCGCCGTACACCTGCAGTACATGAGGGCAGTGAACCTGGATCTGGAAAAATGCGCCTACGAAGTCCTGGCCAACATCGATTTCCTGGTTGAGATGAGTGAAGAACCCGGCAGCCCCTTAGAGGGGTTGGTGGATGGTGAAAGATGTGGACTGACGGGTTATTCCCTGGGTGGTAAGGTAGGTCTCATGGCAGACGTGTACGATTCCCGACAGGGCAACGACCGTATCAAAGCCATATCCACCAAGGCAATGGCCATAATGTTTCAGCCGGATCTTGTACCCATGTTGGACGAGGTGACCACACCGGTTCAGATACAGACGGGAGATAAGGACGAATTCACTCCTCCGGATAACAACTCACAGGTGGTTTATGACAATATGGACAACGCATCCACCCAATACGTGCTCATCGCAGGGGCGAACCACGAACAGTACCAGGATGACGAAACCTTCGGCTCCGGTCTCGTTGACGGTGATCCCGAGATATCCCGTGAAGAGCAACACAGGATCGGACGCAGGTACTCGACTGCATTTTTCAACTACTACATAAAGGGAGAGACGGGTTACGGTGAGTATCTCTACGGTGAGTACGCTCAACAGGATGTGGAGGAAGACATACTGGTATTCAACGATTTCAAGCACGTGGATTATGTTCCGCCAGAACCGGGAAAGGAACACAACCTGGTAACCTGGAGGTCCGGTTCCCGTGAATCAGTGAGTCATTACAACGTGTATCGTTCTGCGGATCAGGACGGGCCCTACGAACTCATCGCGTCCGTGGATTCCCGGGAATCCGGGGAGTATCGTTATCTGGATATGTACAAGGGTACCGGAGATGATATCTGGTGGTGGTATCTGGTAAGAGCGGTTGTGGATGGTGTGGAGGAGGAGAACAACAACACTGTGCAGGA
This sequence comes from Candidatus Halarchaeoplasma halalkaliphilum, assembly GCA_007133925.1. Taxonomy (GTDB): domain Archaea; phylum Thermoplasmatota; class Thermoplasmata; order Halarchaeoplasmatales; family Halarchaeoplasmataceae; genus Halarchaeoplasma; species Halarchaeoplasma halalkaliphilum. The sequence continues at coordinate 4,836 of SLLU01000027.1, forward strand.
GCCCGGTGAAAACGAAGCGCCTTTCATCACGTTGACCCGGCCCAACGGCGGCGAGATATTTGATGGACGTGGGGAGGAGGAGATCACATGGAGCACCGAGGCCGGGGACGACCTCATAGACGGCATAACATTGCGTTACAGTGCGGACGGTGGTGAGACCTGGAATACTATCGTTGAAGATATTCCCGACCAGGGGACCTACCTGTGGACCGTTCCTAACCACGGAAGCACAACGTGTTTGGTAAGGGCGGTGGTGAGAGACACTTCCGGCAGCATAGGTATTGATACAAGTGACCAGTACTTTAGCATAGAGGGTGTATCTCCTTTGCCTCCCGTGAATCTAAACGTGGAGCACGGGGGGATAGACGAGACACTGGATAACGGTATGTTTCATGATGACCATTCACCGTGGGTGCTGACCCGGGTAGTGGACGGAGGTGAGGCCAGATGGGACGAAGAACACTTTGAAGAGGGCGGTTCAATATACGTAAGGGCCGAAGCCATTGGGGAGTTTAACGTTAGTACGGAAGACTCTTACTGGGAGCAGGAGATACGTCCCGTATCCGAAGAGGTAGTGCTCACCGGGGCTTTCAGAAAGGTTCTTTTCTATGGCTCCGGATGGCGTTGGGAAACCTTCGTCCATGATGCCCGTGTGGAGGTACTGCTTTACGATACGTCTGCGGGCTGGCAGAGCGTTTTTGTGGATGATGCTATCTCCGTTGGAGACACCGGTTGGGTGGAATTCGAGACTAACGGTTACGAACCCCTGGGGCAAGTGAACGCAGTGCGTCTGAGGATGCACGCGGAGGCCGAGGGAGACACCGGTCCCCA
>SLLU01000150.1 GCA_007133925.1 Candidatus Halarchaeoplasma halalkaliphilum
CGGGCAAAGCTCTCTATGAGGTTGGATTTGTTCACCTGATAGGGTATCTCGTGTATGATTATCCTTGCCTTCTGCCCTTTCTTCTCCTCTATGCTCGCCTTCCCACGGATCTTTATCTTTCCCCTTCCCGTTCTGTAGGCCTGGTAAACACCCTCGTAACCGTATATGATACCTCCTGTGGGGAAATCCGGTGCAGGAACGTATTCCATGAGATCCAGGATGTCAATCTCCGGTTCATTTATAACCTCGATGATGGCACTGCACAGCTCGTTCAGGTTGTGGGGCGGTATGTTAGTGGACATACCCACCGCGATGCCCGACGATCCGTTTAGCAGAAGATTTGGCAGTTTGCCCGGAAGCACCTTTGGTTCCTCCAGGGAGCCGTCGTAGTTATCCCTGAACTCCACGGTTTCCTTCTCAAGGTCCTGGAGCATCTCCTCGGCGATGGACTCCAGCCTGGCTTCGGTGTAACGCATGGCCGCAGCGGAATCCCCGTCTATGGAACCGAAGTTCCCCTGACCGTCTATGAGGGGGTACCTCAAAGAGAAGTCCTGGGCCATACGCACCATGGCATCGTACACCGCCTGGTCTCCGTGGGGATGGTACTTACCCAGCACGTCACCCACCACCCTGGCAGCTTTCTTGTGTGGTTTCTTGGAAGAGAGTCCTTCCTGATGCATGGAGTAGAGTATCCTCCTGTGCACCGGTTTCAACCCGTCCCTTATATCGGGGAGTGCCCTCCCCACTATAACACTCATTGCATAGTTGATATAGGAATCCTTCATCTCATCTTCGATGTTCTTTTCCAGTACTCTATCCTTTAGTTCGATTTCGGACATATAAAGACCTCACACATCAATATCGGTTGCCAGCTTGGCATTAGTTTCTATGAACTCCCTTCGGGGTTCCACGTTCTTGCCCATGAGCACATCGAAGAGCAGGTCCGCCTCTATGGCATCCTCTACGGTCACCTTGGCCAGCAGCCTGTTATCCGGGTTCATGGTGGTTTCCCAGAGTTCAGTGGGGTTCATCTCTCCGAGACCCTTGTATCTTTGGAGGCTGATCCCCCTGTTCCCCCATTCTTCCAACAAATCTCTCTTCTCCCTTTCGTTGTAAACGTATCTCTCGGCCCGGCCTTTTTTAACCTTGTAAAGGGGCGGCTGTGCCATGTAAAGGTATCCCTTGTCGATGACCTCCTTCATGTACCTGTAGAAGAAGGTGAACAGCAGGGTCCTTATGTGGGCCCCGTCCACATCCGCATCGGTCATTATGATTATCTTGTGATACCGGATGGATTCCGGGTCGAATTCGTCATGGAAACCCGCTCCCAGGGCGGATATCATGGAGCGTATCTCCTTGTTCTCCAGCATCTTGTCTATCCTGGCCTTTTCTACGTTTATGATCTTTCCCCTCAGGGGAAGTATGGCCTGGAAATTACGGTCCCTCCCCTGCTTGGCAGAGCCCCCTGCGGAATCGCCCTCCACTATGTAGAGTTCTGAAATCGTGGGGTCCGGGTTGGAGCAATCGGCCAATTTTCCCGGGAGGTCCATACTCTCCAGCAACCCCTTTCGTCTGGTGAGCTCCTTTGCCTTACGGGCAGCCTGCCTGGCCTTGGCGGCCATGAACGCTTTATCGATGACGATATCCGCCTCTACCGGATGCTCCTCAAGGTAGATCAACAGCTGATCTGCCACAACGGATTGGACTATACCTCTGACTTCACTGTTCCCCAGCTTCATCTTGGTTTGGCCCTCGAATTGGGGTTCGGGAAGCTTAACGTTCACTATGGCGGTCAACCCCTCTCTAAAATCATCACCCGTGAGATCTATGTCTTTGGCGTTACTGTTCTGTTCTGCGTATTTCTTCAGAGTATTGGTGAGCCCCGCCCTGAAGCCGGTGAGGTGGGTACCCCCCTCAACGGTATGTATGTTGTTGGCAAAGGGATAGACATTCCTCATGGAGTAGGAATCCGACAGGTACTGCATTGCCACCTCCACGTGGATGCCGTCCATCCTGTCGTTGAAGTAAATAACGCTGGAGTGCAGTGGTTCTTTACCCTTATTTAGGTATTCCACGAATTCCACTATCCCTCCTTCCGCCAGGAATTCGTCCTTTTCCCCGGACATGCGACTTTCCAGGGTGATGGTCAATCCCTTGTTAAGGAAGGCCAGTTCTCTCATCCTCCTTTTCAGTGTATCGTAATCGAACTCAAGGGTCTCAAATATCTCGTGATCCGGTTTGAACCTCACGGTGGTGCCGCTTTCCCCTTCGAAGGCACCTTTCTCCTCCAGATCCGTTACCGGTTTGCCCCGCTCGTACCTCTGGGTGTATCTTTTGCCGCCCCTCCTCACCTCAACGTTCATCCATTCCGAGATGGCGTTGACCACGGACACGCCGACCCCGTGGAGACCACCAGACACCTTGTAGCTCTTATCATCGAACTTCCCACCTGCATGAAGTTTGGTCATAACGATCTCGACCCCGGGTCTCCCGTACTGGGGATGAACACTCACAGGGACCCCCCTTCCGTTATCTTCCACGCTGACGCTGCCGTCCTCATGGATGATCAGGTATATCCTATCACAGTATCCTGCCATGGCCTCGTCTATGGAATTGTCCACAACCTCGTACACCAGATGATGCAGCCCTCTCTCATCCGTGCTGCCGATGTACATGCTGGGCCGCTTCCTGACGGCATCCAGGCCTTCAAGGACCTTAATCTTGTCCGAGTCGTATAGTTCTTCCTTCACAATCGTTTTTTCTGACATATCTTACCACCGTAATATCATAGGTCGGACAAATGCTACCAGAAGTGCATCCCGACGGCGGTTTCAAACCACGTCTTACGTACCTAATCCACAAGGGGGATGGGTATATTAATCTTTCCGAAAGGCACTGGGTATAAAAAGAAAGAGGGTTTTTCAATCTCCCTTTTTCAACCTCGTAACAAGTTCTTCCTTTGCCCTCCTGTCCAGGTCTCTCTGCACCAAGTGATCTATGATCAATCCCGCAGCTATTGCCGGGAAGGCGAACCATACTGCCATTGGGATGTTCAGGAGGAAGGACAGCAGTATGAGGAGACCTGCCACACCGGCCATTACATAGGGCATGATATTCCCCAGGGTGGTATCGTACTCCAGGACCTCCATGACTTCACCGCAGAAGCGGCAGGTTCCCTTCCGGTCCCTGACATTTTTGCAGTCCTCACATACGTACCTCCTGGGCATGATGAGGTATCCCGTGGACCGTATATGATGTTTACCCTCGAATCTTATATATAGGACGGAGTCGTTTATACTATTCCGTATGAGGTGGTAAAAAATGAAAAAATCTTCTAGCAAAGTGTATGGTGCGTCCCTTTTTGTGTGCATGCTTGTGATAGTGTCCGCGGTACCGTCTTTTTATGGTTCCGCAGGCTCAGCCCGATCGGATACTCAGCCTTTCCCCGTGTTCTCCCGTGGACAGCCGGTTGAGGTCATGTACGATTCCCAGGACCATGGAAGCGAGATAACCTTTACCGTCAGAGGTTTCGATGCGGTGAGTGTGGAAATAGAGGATGAGGGGCATCACATACTATCACTCCCCAACGAGGCCCAGGTGCTGGAAAAAGGATATCCCGAATTGCCCGTGGTGGTCAGGAGCATAATAATACCCGATGATATGAGGATGATGGCCGAGGTTACCAGTGCCAAGTATATAGAGTATGATTCCGTGTCCATCGCCCCTTCGAAGGGAAATCTCAACCGGATGGAGCACCCGGACCCTTCACAGGTACCCTACGAGTTCGGAGCGGTATACCAGACGGATGAATGGTATCCCCAAAACATAGTCTCTCTTCGGGAACCCTACATAATCAGGGATTTCAGGGGTCAGGTAGTGGAGTTCATACCCTTTCAGTACAATCCCGTGAGGAACCTTCTCCGTGTCTATACGGAAACCACCGTAACGGTTTATCCAACGGGTCGAGGCGGTGAAAACGTTCTCACCCGTAACCGCCCATTGACCACGGTACAGAGAGATTTCGCTCAGATCTACCAGCGTCAGTTCATAAATTACGAGTCCACCTTGAACAGCCTGGCTTACACCCCTGTGGAGGAAGAGGGTCACATGCTGGTGATCAGCCCTCCGGTCTTCGCCGATATCGTTGAACCCTTGGTGGACTGGAAGAATACAAGGGGACTGCCCACGGAGCTGGTTACCACAACCGAAACCGGCACCACCACCACCGCCATAAAAAATTACATCTCCGATTACTATGACCAGGAGGATCTGACCTACGTACTCCTGGTGGGTGATCAAAGTCACATACCCACATTCACCACGTTCAGCCACGCATCGGACCCTACATACTCCTTCCTGGTGGGCAACGATTACTATCCCGACATATTCGTGGGTCGGTTCTCGGGGGCCAACGCTGGGCACATCGAAACCCAGGTGGAGCGATCCATCAACTACGAGCAGAATCCCGACGGGGACTGGAGGACCAGGGCCATGGGTATCGCCTCCAACGAGGGTTCCAACCCTTCGGACTGGCAGCACATGAGAGCCATAAGGGACAAGCTATACGCGTCCGAACTGGTAGAATATACATGGGTGGATGAGTTCTACGACGGGTCCCAGGGCGGTGATGATGCTCCGGGTAATCCCACGGCGACCATGGTCTCCGCGGCCTTCAACGACGGAAGGCATCTGGCCAATTACTGCGGCCATGGTTATTACCAGTCCATTCAGACCAGCGGGTTCACGACCACCCATATCAACGCCCTGACCAACACCGATTCACACGCTTTCTTTATCACTGTGGCTTGTCTCACCGGTGCGTGGACATCGGTGAGCGAGTGTTTCGGCGAGGCCTGGCTCAGGGCCACATATAACGGTGAACCCTCCGGTGGCATAGGGGCTTTCTGCGCATCAAGGTCTCAAGCATGGAGACCTCCCATGACCGCACAGAATGAGATGGTGGATGTTTACGTCGGTAGTTATTCGGACAATATCAAGACCACAACCGGTGGCATAGCCTTCAACGGTGTGATGCGTATGAACGATGTTTGGGGGTCCCAGGGGAACACGGAAACCGCCGCATGGCACCTCTTCGGAGACCCTTCCATAGTGCTAACCGGGGACATAGATGTGGGAGAACCCCCGGAGATCACCATCACAAGACCCGACGGCGGTGAGACCTTCAACGCGGGTGATACGGAATCCATCACATGGATAGCCGAAGGAGGCGACGACCCCGTGGATCACATCGATCTTTATTACAGCACGGACGCGGGCGATTCATGGCATACCATAGAGACCGGAGTGGCCAACACCGGTACCTACTCGTGGACGGTCCCCAACGAACACAGTACGGATTGTCTGGTGAGGGGTGAAGCCGTGGATACCCAGGGTCGCCGGGGCTGGGATGAGAGCGACGGCACCTTCACCATTGTGGGAATGTCTCCTTCACCCCCCGTGGATCTGGATGTGGAGCATACATCCGGCCCCCAGATGATGGTATTCGATGATTTCTCCGACGGCAACTACGATGGCTGGACGGTTTATTCAGGTTCATGGGACGCCTCTGATGGGTACCTTCAGGGTAGCGGTACTATCTCCACCCCCGCGGAGCTCAACGGACAGAACACGGGCGCTTATGGC
>SLLU01000005.1 GCA_007133925.1 Candidatus Halarchaeoplasma halalkaliphilum
ATGCAGGAAGGGTGATACCGTTCCCCGCATCTTCCGCATACATGGGCACGTTTCCCCAGGGATTCGAAACAGATAATGCAGGTATCGTTATTAACTTGTCGGGTTTCCCCAATTTCTTCTACTATCTCTGTTTTCGCATCCGGTGTTCTCTTCATGATTATGATACCGACGGGTATCCATACCATGAGCAGGAGAACAAAGTACAGTGGAGCACCCATGAGGCCTGTTTTTTTCTCGATGAGTATCGCCTCGGTGGAGGCGATCACGTCCCTATCACCGTTCATGTCCTCCACACTCACATGGTAGTGATAAATCCCTTCTTCGAGCTCCAGCCTTGTACCCCATGTATCGGGTTCGTCATAGAGGGGCATCAGTGGTTTTGTAGTTGGTACGCCGTTCTCCGTGTAGTGCAGTGCCGCATTCCTTATGCCCACTGGACTGTGCAATCCTATGCGGAAATCCATGGGTTCTTTGGAACTTCCTACGTGCTCCCTGAAATCGGCCCGGATGGAACTATTCAGCGTAAGGCGATATGTATCCGAACTGAAAACCGGCCCGTTGTCGTATTCGGCCTGGAACCTGTATTCGATTACACCGCTTCGTTCCTGGGGCGGTATAAAACTGGTCCATGAACCCCCGTCCCTTACCGCGGTGACCCGGTGTGTCCTGTTCCTGGCGTCGGTGTAATGCAGATGCACCGATGTGGGTTCTATGTGGTAGGGGAACGATACGGACACCAGTGTTCCCTGGGTCTTGCAGATGGGATTGGGTGCCGGTGTGTGCCGGGAAAGGGCCCATCCACCGTTATCCCTCACATGAACGTACCTTATGGAGGTGCGGTTCCACCTTCCACCGATGTCCAGTGAGACTATCTCGTACTCCAAAAGACCGGAGGTCCATACATGGGATATGCTGAAGATGAAAAGTCCTTCTTGGTGATGCATACTGTGGTTGTGAACCGTCCCGTGGAAGGTGTATTCCACGAACGCCTCCCGAATGCCCTCCGCTTCCACGGAGAACAGGATGTCATCTCCCAGAAGCACCTCGTCCGGAGTTTCCTGTGAGGGGAGGATCCTCCCGGCTGTTGATGCCAGGAACAAGGGAGAGAGTATTACCGCGAGCACTATGAGATGTCTTATACGCATCAACCTGGATGTAGGCAAGTATATATATGAACTTTATTGCCGGAGGACCTATCTCGAGGCGAGGGAGGGTTCACCCGCCCATGTATTGGTTGAATATTTAAATAAGGTGGAATGTACTGTACAGGAGGAATTACCATGAAAGAACCGGTTATGGACATACGCGGACTGACGAAGTACTACGGCGATGTGGTGGGCATAGAGGGCCTTGACCTCAAGGTGTATCCCGGGGAGATTATGGGATTTCTGGGACCTAACGGTGCCGGAAAAACAACAACCATACGGGTATGCCTGGACCTCCTTCAGAAGAGTGAAGGAGAGGTGAAGATATTCGGTCTAGACTCCCACGAAGATTCCCTGGAGATACGTCGTCGTACCGGTTACTTACCCGGAGACTTCGGTATGTACAACGATCTTAGGGTGAAGACCATCTTGAAATACCTGCTTTCGCAGAACGGGATATCCGATACGAAAAAGATGGAGGAACTGGCCCATCGATTCGAACTGGATCTGAACAGGAAGTACGGTGAACTCTCCAAGGGTAACCGGCAGAAGGCGGGCATAGTACAGGCGTTCATGGCTGACCAGGACCTAATCATACTGGACGAGCCAACCTCTGGGCTGGATCCCTTGATGCAGAAGAAGTTCTACGAGTTCCTTAGGGAAGAAAGGGACAAGGGAAAGACAGTGTTCATGTCATCCCATATACTAGCGGAGGTGGAGGAGGTGTGCGATCGTGTGGCCATCATAAGGAGTGGTCATCTACAGGTGGTGGAGGACATACATTCGTTGAAGGAGAAGATGGGTAAGAAGCTGGTTGTGGAGTTCGAGAACCGTGTGGATACAGGTATGTTCGAGATGGAGGGAGTCAACGATATCAGTATCCAAGGACGAATGGTGACCATGATCGTCACCAGCAATCTTGACGAGGTCATCAAAACCGTGTCCCGACAGAACATTATCAACATTTCCCTGGAAACCTTCAGCCTGGAACATCTGTTCTTGACCTATTACTCCCGTGGAGGCTCTGAGTGATGAAGTTCGGAAGAACCATGCTCATGGAATTGAGGAACAGCTGGAGGGGTTACCTCATATTCACACTGGTGGTTGTACTGATCCTTGCAGGGATGGTGGAGATATTCCCGTCGGTTAGCGAGGCGTGGGAACACGAGCTGGATGGTGAGGAGAACATAGACATCGTAACCGTCGTGGAAGGTGATCTTGCGGAGATCAAGCTTACCTGGGTGGAGTGTCCCGGTGCTGACAATTATACCGTAATGGTGGGTAACAGCCCTTACATGATAGTTCCCCTGGACAGGATCGAGGGTATAGAGGGACGAGGGTACACATATCACGCACCGCTGGAGGAAGGTACATTGCCCGAACTGTACTTTTCCGTGTTGGCCGTGGTGGATGGTGAGAGAGAGTTCGTGGGTACCGAGGGTACCATGGAGAGATTGAACCCCCTGGAGGAGACGTTGGGTTTGAACTACGGAGACATACGGGGATTCCTGTCGGTGATATGGGGTATGTGGTTCGTTCTGCTCATAGGTCTTTACATCGCCCTTGCGGCGGTGAACAGCATCTCAAAGGACTTCGAGGAAGGGCGTATGGATATCCTCCTTTCCCAACCCGTGTCAAGGAGGCAGTACATGCTGGAAAAGATCTCCGTTGTGGCCCTGGTCACCATGGTTTTACTGGTGATATCCGGTGCCGTGAGCGTGGCTTCCGTGAAAGCGGTGGGAGAACTGGAGACCATATCAGCGTCCGCAATACTTCTGACGACAGTGCTATCATGGCCGCTTTTCCTGGTCATCATCACCTTTTCTGTACTGATGGCGGTCCTTCTCGGGAACTCGAGGAAGGCCCTGGGGATCACCTTTTTGTTCGTTCTCGTACAGTACGGCATCCATCTTGTTGGTGATATGGCAGAGGCTCTCGAGTACGTGAAGCCCTTTTCAATAATATATTACTGGAATCACGAATCTTTACTGTACGGAGAGGCGGTCGCATGGGGCGAGATAATGTTCCTCCTTGTACTCGCCATGGTTTTTGTGGTCTTATCTCTTTACATTTTCGAAAGGAGGGATGTACCTGCTTGAGATCGTGGGGGGCAAAACATTCCTGATGGAGTTGAGAAAGGGTTGGAAGGGTTTCGCCATATTCACACTGGTGGTGGTATTGATCGCCGGAGGTATGACCCAACTCTACCCGGTGGTCCAGGAGGCAATGGAACCCGACGAGCTGGAAGGGGCGGAGTTCGTGAGCCTGGAGATGGTTGAAGAGGGGATATATCTGAGATGGGTGACCGTGCCCGAGGCCGTGGAGTACGTTGTCATAGAGGACAGTCATCCCTACATGGTCACTTCACATGAGGTTGAAAGAACCATCCAGAACCATACCATGGTCGTGCATACGGAGGGCGAACGGTATTTTGCCGTTATATACGTGACCCATGAGGGAGAATTTCCCCTGGGTATGGTCTCTACAGAGGAGACCAAAGACCCCTTGGAGGTGTTGATGGAAACTCCTTTCTACCGCATGTTCACCGCCGGCAGGTCGGACCTGACCTTCGATGAGATGGAGGGTTTTCTGTCCGTGGAACTCTACAGCTGGTGGATACTGCTGGTGGGTGTGTATCTATCGTACCTATCTGTGAAGAGCATAACCGATGATTACGAGGATAAGAGGATGGACATAGTATTCTCCACTCCTCTTTCCAGGGAACGGTACATCGTGGAAAAATTCTCGGCCCTTGGAGCGGTGGTCCTGGTGATGATGGTTCTGTCCGGCATATTCGTGATGCTCGCGGCGAGAACGGTGAGTGATGGAGGTGGAACCAATCTTCTCGTGGCCCTCGTGATATCGTGGCCCATGTTCCTGGTGATCATCGCCGTGTCAATGTTCCTTGCGGTGCTCACCGGCAGCTCAAGGAAAGCGGTGGGCCTCTCATTTGCCTTCATAATGTTGAACTATGGATTCTTCATGGCGGGGCACATGGTAGACAGCCTTTCTATGGTACACCCCTTCACCATATGCCATTACTGGGACTACAATTCGGTGCTTTTGGACGGTGTGGTGTATCCATGGCATCTCTTTCTGTTGACCGCCATCTCCGTGATCATCCTTTTGTTGACCATCAAGGTGTTCCAGGACAGAGACCTACCCGCTTGAGTTTTCAGGAGTAATACTCTTCGAGATAGGTCATCGGATTTTCAACGAAGTCGTGCATGGTTCTTTTCCATTTCCACGAACCTTTCAAAGTGGAGTTTTTACGTGGGATTACGTATACGTTTGCATCTCATTTTCGATAGCTTCACGAATCCCCTCTTCGGGTGCCTCGTATCCCCAATATATCTCTTTACCGTTCACAAATATTCCTCGAAATATGCCGTGTTCCAAGAGATCATCCCGATCATGGATTTTGTACTCTTTCAATATTACCTTATCACCGTATTCTTCGGATACCTTTTTGACTCTGTTTGCTTCGATAACACTGGTTTGACAGAAGGGATTCCAGAACAGATCCACCACGATTTTATCCGTTACATGTTCGTACTTATAACCCCGTTCCAAAAAGTCAACGTCCGGAGCGATGTCTTCAAAAGCCTTCAGCATCAATGCTTCGGTCAAATTTTCATCATTGAGTGCTCTACTCTTCACGATTTTAAATCCGCATCTTTCGAAGAATTCTCCGGGCATGAAAAAGAAATCCGGGAAATATGCCATGGTCAAAATACCTATCTTGCTCTGTTCCCTGGCCGCTTTCTCGGCTGAATCTATCAACGCCCTTCCCACACCTTGGTTTTTCGCATCGGACACCAAACAGGGGATGAACAGTAAATCCTGGCCCAGAGGACCCCAGGGGGATATCTCGATGGGGAGCATGTATGCGAAACCCACATGTTTTCCGTCCTGAAGAGCTACCTTTATTCGTAGTCCTCTCTTGTGCATGTCCCTGAACCACTCGTTACGTATCTTGGAACAAAGGTCTGTTTCTGCGGACTCGTTAACATGGGTACAGGTACCTACATAATACTCGTCATGTTCATCCATATCCCTGATTACCAGATTTTTCGATACCATGTTTAACGAACCTATTTGGGATATGTATAACACTATATATGGTTTGTCAGAACAATGCATTGATCAACCTTGATATACTCGTAAGATCGTTTTGATATTGAAAAAGAAATAACGGAAGAAGAAAGTATAAATGCCAGTCTCTAGTTTTATTGATACCCAAAATGGAGAGGAACGAAAATGGAACCTAAGATCATAAAAAAAGACGAGATAATCATCGCCGGAGTAAGCGGTGACGGCTACAAAACAGCTGAATTGTGGGAGGAGTTCGATAGAAGAGATAGGGATACCGGTGTGAAGAATAAGTTATCCGATGACGGGTACGAGGTCCGCATATACTCGGACGAAAGTTGCGAATGTCATGCGGGTGCTTCGATCTCAAGTACCGAGGGAAACGAGGATTTTGATATGCTGAGACTGCCGCCGAGCGAATATGCTGTCTTTGAGGTCCTAGTGGCAGAGGGATATGACAGTCAGAACGAAGCCATGGACAAGTGGATCGAGAACAATCCAGGTGGATATACCCAATCGAAATTGAAGGGGAAACCCTTCGTAGTGGAACATTACAACGAACGTTTTAAACCGGACGACCCGGACTCGATAGTCGAGATATGGGTGCCCATCACAAAGGGTTAGTCCGGGGTTCATCCCTTCACCTTACCCCAGTACTGGGACTACAACTAGGTACTGCTGGATGGTGTGGTGTATCCATGGTGGATTCTCCCGTTACTGTTGCTGGCCGTAGCAACATTCGCGGCTACATTGAAGGTGTTCCAGAACAGCGATATCCCATCGTGAACGATCCGTTGTTGGTGTCCGGGCCATGTTCCCCTTTGATATACCCAACTCGTAAACTATAATAGCTCGTGCCGGTATTTTCTCACGAAAAAAGGTGCGAACATGGAGATCCCGGAGGATATAGAGAGGGAACTGGAGAGGCGGGGTGGTATAGCAAAGCTGTTGGACAGATTGCGGGAAAAGGAAATAGAAGATAGTTGCCGGCTTTATAAAGCACTGTCCAGCGACCTCCGGCTGAAGATACTGTCCCTGCTGGGAGAGCAGGACCTCTGTGTTTGTCTTCTGAAAGATATACTGGGGATACAGGATTCCAAGCTGTCCTATCACCTATCGATACTGAAGGATCAGGGGCTCATAGAGGGTAAAAGGGATGCGAACTTCATGATCTACCGCATAACCGAAAAGGGCAAGAAGTTCGTCCCGTAAAAAGGCAGTCAGCTCTGAAGTATCTCTTTTATCTCCCGGGTACTCAACATCTTCCCACTGGACTTGATCTCGCCGTCTATGGCCAGAGCCGGGGTCATCATTACGCCCCTGGCGGTGATCTCTTCAATATCTTCAACCTTCTCTATCTCTGCCTGTATGCCCAGTTCATTTACAGCCGTTCTCACTTCCTTTTCAAGCCTTTTGCATTTTCGGCATCCGGATCCGAATATCTCGATCTTTTTCATTTCTTTCACTCCTTTTTTTAAACCAATAATCCGTAGATGAACCCTGCCAGGGTTGACAGTACGATCACGATGATCATGTATGCCAGCCATTGTTTGAATGTTACTATCCTGTAAAGGACTATCATGTTGGGCAAGCTGAGGGATGGACCCGCCAGAAGCAAACTGAGGGCGGGGGCATCACCCATGTAGCCCGATGTGTAACCGAAGGTGGTGCCTATTATGGGGACCTCAAGGAGGGTGGGCATGTACAGTATCGCGCCGATCAATGAACCCAGGAAGGAGGAAGTAAGGCTGTTATCCCCTAGATAGGGTCTGAAGGTTTCCGGGGGTACGAAGTGGGCGATGACTCCCACCAAAAAGGTCCCGGCCAGCAGTACAGGTAATATCTTCACTGTCAGGTCCCAGGTTTCGTAGCCCCACTCTGTGACTTCTTCTCTGTCAAATCGGTATATCAGTATAACCGCCAGAAGCAACGTGAGAACGTACAGGGAAGCGAGTTTGTGTACCCATGGTATATCAGCGGCACCCACCACCAATATACCCATTAGGAGGGCGAAAAACACTGCGGTGACCTTGGTGGAACGCTTGCTTTCGCTCACCATCGTCTCCCCGAGGTCCTCCCTCGCTTCATCCTGGCGGAACAGTCGGGACATGATGAAAGCTATCAAAATGGCCATGGCCACCGCTGCCACTGCCCTGGCAAATCCGAGCTTGAACCCGAGGACATTGGCGGTGTAAACTATGGCAAGTATGTTGATGGCTGGGCCGGAATACAGGAACGCCGTGGCAGGACCTATACCGCTTCCCTTCTTGTATAACCCTGCGAACAGGGGGAGTATGGTGCAGCTGCAGACTGCCAGGATGGCACCGGATACCGCGGCAACAGGGTAAGAGATCCTCCTTTTCACCTTCGGTCCGAAATACCTGAGCACCGCTTCCTTTTTCACGAACCCGGCTATGGCACCCGCTATGAAAAGCGCGGGTATCAGGCAGGTGAGAACGTGCTGGGTGAGATAGTAAAAAACCTCACCCATACCGCTCGTTATGGCACCATAGAGGATATCCAACATAAGTTTGTACTCCATTTCAAATTTATTTGAAATAGTCAACATGCGGCTGGATAAAACACTTGCGGTCCGGTCTGCGTAAATTATTAATAAGGATATGGTCGCTGGTCGGCGTGCATGAATAAGGTGTTTGTTCTTTTGTTCACAATGTTTCTACTGATATCAATCGGTGATACCGTCGGAAGCGAAACAGGGGAAGCGGAGTGGACCGTTATGATCTACATGGGCGGGGGTGCCCATGAGGATATCTGTGAGCAGGTTGAGGGTGACCTTGCCCAGATCGCCTCGGGAGCTCCGGGATCGAAGGTGAACGTTATCGTGCTCTCGGACCGCTCAGGGGTGGATGACAGCAAGCTTTGGTATCACCACGGGGACGGGCTCACGGAGATGGACCTCTCCCTGGTGAACGAGAGCTGGGGACAGGAGGTGGATATGGCTGACGGTGAGAGTCTTGGGGATTTCGTCCGGTGGTCGGTTGCCAGATATCCCGCAAAAAGATACATGTTGTACATATGGGGCCACGGCGATGGATGGAGGGGGATGCCCATGGAGACCGATGGTGACCTGTACCTGTACGAGATAGACAGAGCACTGGATGGTGTGAAACTGGATGTTATAGGCTTCGACTCGTGCTCCATGGGAACCCTGGAGATGTATCACCAGCTTCGGGACAGGACGGATATCATAATCGCGTCTCCCGGTGACATACCCCTCCATGGCCTTCCCTACCATGCGGTCTTGGACCGTATGGGAGATGAGCCAGGTATGTGCTCCGAGGAGGTTTCTGTGATGATAATCCGGGAGTTCAACTCCTGGGCTGTGAACAATACCCCCTTGTCAACCGGCCTCCTTGCCCTTCGAACGGCTGACTTTCCCGTGAATGAGATAAACCACTATGGGGACACTCTCCGGGCTTCCCTTCCATATTACCGGACGGCACTTCAGGAAGCCAGAAATGAAACTAGGGCGGATGGGAGTGATATCTTTCATTTCACGATGAACGTGGCATCGGAGATCGACTGCGGAAGACTGGCCCGGGCCGGCTTCGAGCTTCGAGAGGCCCTGAACCGCTCTATTGTCTATGGGATGGGAACCCACAGCAGCCATGTAGGTATTTCGTTGCATCTGGATGATACTTACCTTGACGAATACGAGCAGCTATCCTTTTCTCAAGAGGTCTGGGGAGGATGGCTCCGGAGTTTAGAAGATCAAAGGGCGTTCGACGAACCTGACGTGGACCTTGACGTTGGTCTTGATAACGGTGTGATGAACATGTCTTTCCATCACCACTTGAACAACGGCATGACGGAGGTGGATATCTATGATGATTCCGGAGTATTCCTGGAATACACCTTTGACGATCCTTCATACCAGTTCTCCCTCGAGGTGCCCCCAGGGAACTACAGGGTGGACGCATACCTGTATCTTGATGGTTCTCTTCACTATCACGGTCACAACGAACTCTATCACGAGAGATATTTGCTGATCACCGGTCGGGTGGAGTACCGGGATGGTATTCAACTGGAGATCGTGAACACCCGCACGGGAGATGTGATAAACCAAACGTTGGATCACGGGGATTACGAGTTTACACTGCATCAACCTGGATTTTGCGTACCCGGGGATACACTGAATTTCACGTATTACCACGGGGATTCGGTGGAAACCATGTCCATCCAATCACCTAATGAAGACCGGTTAGAAGTGGATTTTGCTGTTGAAAAGGATTCCCATCTAATAACTGTACTGGCATTTGCGCTCATGACCGCCATGATCGGAGGTATAGTGTATCTTGTGAAACATCATGCTCAGGGGAAGTAGGCCGGCCTCAGTTTCCCTCCAATATCAATTTCACCGCATTCTCGTCCGAGGTACGGTGCTTTTTGGCTGTCTCACGGACCTGATTCATGAGTTCTATGTAAAGCTTGTATCCCTCCTTACCCTTCAGACTCTTGCTGATGGTCCGTGCCAGGGATCTGTTGAATTCCTCCCTGCGTCTTTTATCCTTCAGGGCCCTTCTTAGGAACTCCTTTTCATCCTTATCCATATCTCCTAACCATCGTGCCATGTCATTATATAGATTGCTGAGGGGAAAACGTAAACTATATTTTTAAAACCCGACATAGGTACCCTGAAAGAGGCGTTGCGGGCGGTCACCGGAACGATATTCCGATCTCCTGTCGTTACACGCAAATGGTATCAAAAACTCCTTCTTGCGGTTCAGCAGGAATCAAAGATTCCTCCAACACGCAAATTGTGCTGACAATTTGCGAGTCGACGTGGAAAGGAATTTCCACTAACTCCTCGTTATTCGCAAACGCTCATAACTGCGGGTGGCGATTGGAAGCTGGGCTTCCAAAACACCCTCAGAAGTCGCAACAACTCCTTCTTGCGGGGGTAGCCAAGCATGGCCAACGGCGATAGACTCAAGATCTATTCCCATAGGGGTCCGAGGGTTCAAATCCCTTCCCCCGCACTTTTTTTGTTATGAGTGAAGCGAATAAACAAAAAAGTAAGCGGACGACAGTCCGGTGCATACTTTAATTTTCTGTAGCGGAGCGAATGAAAATAAAGTAGAGGAGGAAGAACTTCTTTCTTCCTGCGAATTACAAGGGCTTTGCCCGAAGTAAAAGAGGGACATCAGTCCCTTGCACTTTTTTTGTTATGAGTGAAGCGAATAAACAAAAAAGTAAGCGGACGACAGTCCGGTGCATAATTTTATTTTCTGTAGCGGAGTGAGTTGCTAAAGCATCATAAACTTACGTATGTGATAATAGGGACTGCCAGTCTTTCACATCCGCACGGAATAGTTATTAATGACCGTCGATTGAACACATAAAGGTAACTCAAGGCTCTTCGGTTTACAAGAGCGGATAAGGAAGATAAGATGAAACAGAAAAAAATGTTCGTATTCGGTTTTGTGTTGATGTTGGTAGTGAGTGCAGTAGGTTTTACTATCGGTGTAACTTCTGAGGTAGAAGAAAACGACTTCGTTGAAGATGTTAGCGAGATATTTACGTGGAATGACCTGAACAACATTCGTAATGACCCTGCGGGGGACTACCGGCTGATGAACGATCTGAATGAAACCTCTGCAGGATATCTGGATCACAACGACCCGACGACAGCGGGCTGGCAGCCCATAGGGGACGATGATGAACATTTCACAGGCAGTTTTGACGGGCAAGGATACATTATCTCTGGGTTGTACATAGATCGAGGCGATACCGATTACGTCGGTTTGTTCGGCTATCTAAATGAACAGGCTGCCGTGTTCGATGTTATGCTGGAAGATGTTGATGTGACCGGGGATGGGATGGTAGGAGCACTGGCAGGTCAAATTTATGGTGAAATTAACGGTTCGTCTGCTACAGGAACCGTGAGTGGTTACACACGAGTGGGTGGACTCGTGGGAAGAAATAGAGGCACTGTTGATAGCAGCTATGCCTTTGTAACCGTGTATGGAGATCATACTTATATCGGAGGATTAGTAGGAACCAACAGCGGAGATTCCATAGTCTCTAACTCTTACGCTATGGGTGATGTTACCGGACATCAATACGTCGGTGGACTCAACGGAGGGAACTGGGGTGTAGACAGCACCGTATCGAATTCATATGCAACCGGTACCGTGAGCGGTGACGAGTCTGTAGGTGGGATAGTTGGAGAGAATAATGGTGGAATGATAGATAACTCGTCTGCTACCGGCGATGTGAGTGGAACCGGCTGGAATGTAGGCGGGCTCGTGGGAAGGAACGCAGGTGGCACGGTGTCGAACTCGTCTGCTACCGGCGATATGAGTGGAACCGGCTGGAATGTAGGCGGGCTCGTGGGAGATAACAGAGATACGGTGGAGAACTCGTATGCTACGGGAACCGTGAGCGGTGAATACTTTGTAGGTGGGCTCGTAGGATATAATGGTGGCACGTTCGGCATGGTATCCAACTCGTATGCAACAGGAACCGTGAACGGTGACGATGAAGTCGGTGGGCTCGTGGGAAGGAACGACCGCAGGGTGGAGAACTCATATGCAATGGGAACCGTGAGCGGTGGTAGGTATGTAGGCGGACTCGTGGGAAGGAACTACGGCACGGACAGCACGGTGTCCAATTCGTATGCTACGGGAAACGTAAGCGGTGAAGACTTTGTAGGTGGGCTCGTAGGACGGAATACAGTATCAAGGGGCACGGTGTCGAACACTTATGCTACGGGAACCGTGAGCGGTGACGATTATGTAGGTGGGCTCGTAGGGCAAAACGATGGCACGGTGTCGAACTCGTATGCTACTGGCGACGTGAGTGGTGACGATTATATAGGTGGACTCGTGGGATACAACATGGGCACGGTTGAGAACTCCTATGCTACGGGAACCGTGAGCAGTGAATACTTTGTAGGCGGCGGGCTAGTGGGGGTGAGCTACGGCACGGTGTCGAACTCGTATGCTACGGGGAGCGTGAGCGGTGGTAGGTATGTAGGCGGTCTCGCGGGAGCTAATTGGCTGGGTACAATTTCGAACTCGTATGCCACCGGTGATGTGACCCGTGTATCCGGTTCAGATGATACCGAGATCGGCAGTTTCTCTGGCAAAAACTATCGGGGTGTGATAATCAACTCGTATTCCACAGGGCTCGTCATCTACGAGGACGCAGAGGACCCTGTGGACAAGGGTTTTGTTGGTAGCGTGGACACCGACGGTAATTACGAGATGACAGGCAACTTATGGGATGTTGAAACCAGCGGGCAGAACGCTACATCTGGAAACTCCACCGGTTTACCAACTAGCCATATGATGACACGATCCAATTTCAATGTTCATGGTTGGAATTTTGATAATATCTGGTGGATGGAGGACGGCGAGACAAGGCCGTTCCTAAGGATGGAATGGAGCACCGAGATACGCAACAGCCACCAGCTGCAGATGATGGCTATGGATCTGACTGAAGATTACACACTCGTTCAAGATATCGATCTAACCGGATACATCAATGATGCCAGAAGGATGTGGGGTACCAGTCCGACGGTGGGCGCAGGGTGGTCACCCATAGGGGACGATGATGAACATTTTGCCGGCAGTTTTGACGGGCAAGGACACACCATCTCTGGTTTGTACATGGATCGAGGTGATACCGATTACGTCGGTTTGTTCGGCTATCTAAATGAACAGGCTGCCGTGTTCGATGTAATGCTGAAAGATGTTGATGTGACCGGGGATGGGATGGTAGGAGCACTGGCAGGTGAAAATTATGGTGAAATCAACGATTCGTCTGCTACTGGGAACGTGAGCGGTTACACAGGAGTGGGAGGACTTGTGGGAAGAAATAGAGGAACTGTTGATAGCAGCTTTGCCTTTGTAACCGTGGCTGGAGACGACACTTATATCGGAGGATTGGTGGGAACTAATAGCCAGGTTTCCATAGTCAATAACTCTTATGCCATGGGTGATGTGACAGGACATGCATACGTCGGCGGACTTAACGGAGGGAACTGGGGTGCCGGCAGCACCATAATGAATTCATATGCCACCGGAACCGTGACCGGAACTGGCTCCTTCGACTCCCCAGTAGGTGGACTAGTTGGGGGGAATAACGATGGGACGGTATCGAACTGTTATGCTACCGGTGACGTGATCGGAAATGGTTGGCACGTAGGCGGTCTGGTGGGATGGAACGGAGGTGGGACAGTGACGAACTCATATGCTACGGGAGACGTGAGCGGTAGTCATTATTTAGGCGGACTCGTGGGATGGAACAGGGAAGGCACGGTGTCTAATTCATATGCTACGGGAAGCGTGAGCGGTGGCAATCATATAGGCGGTCTGATGGGATTGAATTCAGGAGGCACGGTGTCTAATTCATATGCTACGGGAAGCGTGAGCGGTGGCAATCATATAGGCGGTCTGATGGGATTGAATTCGGAAGGCACGGTGTCTAATTCATATGCTACGGGAAGCGTGAGCGGAGATACAAATGTAGGCGGACTCGTGGGATCGAACTCAGAAGGCATGGTGGAGAACTCCTTCTGGGACACCGAGACAGGAAGTCCGGACAATGGGATCGGCGAGGGCAAGACCACCGTTGAGATGATGACTCAAAGCACTTTCACCGATGCAGGCTGGGACTTCACCATCCCTGGAACATGGGTAATGGCTGGCTATCCACATCTGCAGTGGGAGCATACCCTGGAGATCACTAATGTGAAAGAATTGCAGATGATGAAACTTGAACTTGATGCTAGTTATACATTGATGAACGATCTAAACTTCTCTGAAGACGTGGGATGGGATGACGGTGAGCTGATATGGAACGATGGTGCGGGCTTTGATCCAATCGGGACGTACGACAATTCGTTCACCGGTGTATTCGACGGCCAGAACTACCACATCTACGGATTGAAAATCAACAGGCCAAGCATGGATTTTGTTGGCCTCTTCGGATATGTTAGAGATGGTGAAGTTCGAAACGTGGTAATGCATGATGTGTGCGTGAGCGGGGACCGGTATGTCGGCAGATTAGTGGGGGAGAACTGGGGTGGCACGGTGAATAACTCGTCTGCTACGGGTAACGTGAGCGGTAGCTCTTATGTAGGCGGTCTCGTGGGATTTAACTGGCTTGGCGCGGTGCATAACTCGTATGACACGGGAAGCGTGAGCGGTTCTAATCGTGTAGGAGGTCTCGTGGGATCTATCTACGACGGCACGGTGTGGAACTCTTATGCTACGGGCAACGTAAGCGGTAGTAGTCACGTGGGCGGTCTTGTGGGAGAGAACTGGTTTGGCACAGTGGGGAACTCTTATGCCACTAGAAACGTGAGCGGAGAAAATGAAGTAGGCGGTCTCGTGGGAAGGAACTACGACGGCACCGTAGAGAACTCTTATGCCATTGGAACCGTGAACGGTGACTTGGATGTAGGCGGTCTCGTGGGAATGAACTCTGGTGGCACTGTGTTGAACTCGTATGCCACAGGAAACGTGAGCGGAGACGACCGGGTAGGAGGACTCGTGGGATCGAATTTTGGTTCTGTGAGCAACAGCTTTTACGACACCGACACCACTGGCCAGAGCGACACGTGGAAGGGAACTCCAAAAACCACCGTCGAGATGAAGACCCAGAGCACCTTTACCGAGGCTGGGTGGGACTTCGACTATGTTTGGCACATGGTGGAAAACATAACATACCCTCTTTTACAGTGGGAGGAACTGCCGGAAACTACTCATATGGTATTGAATCTGAAGGCACACTCTGAAAGCGACGGGTGGAACTATGTTTCTTTCAACATCGATCTTGTTGATAATCGACTTGTAAAGATCCTTTCTGAGATAGAAGGGGATTATGATCGTTTGATGTACTACGATGCTTCCACTGGTGAGTGGCAGAATTATGTCCCGGGAAGAGCCGAACATTTCAACAAACTGCACGCATGGGATAACACCATGGGTCTCTGGATACGGATGACCTCGGATGCAACGCTCACCGTAGAAGGATACATATCGACCAGCACCGACGTCACGCTACATCCAGGATGGAACATGGTGGGGCTACCCAGCGAGAGTGCCGGGAATCATGGACTGCCTCCGGAGGTTACCAGGATCGGTTACTTCGATGCTACTGAGGAGTATAACATCGCGTACACCGATGATGTGGCTGAATTCGTGTTCGAACCGGGCAAGGGTTACTGGTTGTACAACGGTGCCAACGAGCCAGTTACGTGGACGGTGGAGTACTGACAGGAACACGGTATCCTGAAAGTACCACGAAGGAGCACTGGCTACGTGCACTATAGACAAATTTACCAGTAAATAGGGTCTCAAATCCCTTCCCCGCATACTTTGATTTTCTGTAGCGGGGCGAACAGTTAAAAGCCTGCTCAAACATAACCTCCTATGGAAGATAATGCATATGTGCCTTTGAACGGAGACAATGTTGAGGACATAATATGCTGTCCGGGGGGTACGGAGGTGAAGAACAAGGCCTTCAAAGGAGACATCAGCCCGGTTTTGAGATGGAAGAGGGATATGGTGAGTATGGGTATGGAGGGTGTAATACAGTACTGCAACGACGTTCCGGTGGGATTCGCGGAATACATGCCCACGGATAAGGCACCTATGCCACTCGAGGGATCCGGAACTTGCACACTGATATGCTTTCATTGGAAGAACTGTGATGATCGTAAACACCTGGACATGGAGTTGGAACTCCTCAGGCACACCATAGAGATGTGCAAAGGAGATTACGAAGGCATGGCTGCCCTGGCCTGGGACCATCCGGTGCATTTTCCCATAAGCATGATGGAAAAACTTGGTTTCGTCACCCTTGACAAACAGGAATACATACAACTGATGTGGCTTCCCTTTAAGGATGGGGCCGAAGAACCTGGTTTCGTTGATAGCACCTATATACCCGTGAAAGAATCTTCTTCACGAGAAGTGATCATAGAGCAGGGGTACAGCAACAGATGTCCGTACAGCATACACAATGCCAACAGGGTCAAGGGCATCGTAGAGGAGATAGGAAGGGAAAGAGTGGAGTACCATCTGCATACAATAGATACCCGTGAAGAGGCCATCAGATTTGCAGTCTCACCCTGGAGCTGGGACTGGTTATACGTGAATGGTAAAGCTTCGGAGTTATTCGGAGTTAGCGACGGTGAGTTGAAAAGACTGTTTTTGGAATGATTATATGGTTTTGTCCAAATATTGATTTAGAAGGAAAAAGAATATATTTGCGAGCAATGATTGGTAGTTCAATCGTCAGAAAGAGTAAAACTCTTTAACAAGTTAGAGATTTTCGAAAAAATTAAAGGAAAAAGCCAAGATGTGGATACCATGAAGATGCGCGAACCTCACTATAAGGACAGAACATCTGTGCCGGGTGATGGATACTGGTCAAGGGAGGAAAGGCGCATGATCGGAATAAGAACAAACACCTCAGGTGGTGCAACATGAGTTCAACTTACAAAGGTATAAAGGATTCATATCCAGAGGCACCATCCAAAGTTGCGGATTACATACAGTTGTCGAGACCCTTCACCGTTTTCGCACCGGTTGTCATGGCATTCTGCATAATGGGTATAGAAAGATTATACCACGGAGACCTATTGTTCTTCGGCTCCACTTTTGTAACGAATGTTCTTTTGGCTGGTTTCTCCATGGGATTACTGCAGATCGTCGGACAGGTTTCCAACCAGATATGCGACGGTTCGGATTACGACACCATGGCCGGTAAAGGCTATAGACCGTTGTGTAGGGGCACTATCAGCGATAGCGAAGCATGGTCCTTGGTATTCATCGCCCTCATATTCGCCCTATCCATCGGGTTTTACGTCAGCAATGTATACGGTACATTCATGATGATTCTTCTGTTCTTCGCAGTCTTTTACAATCTGGAGCCGATTCGGACCAAAAAAAGATTTGGCTGGAACAACTTCTGGCTGGCGGCCTCCAGGGGCTTCATACCCGTTGTCGCCTTCTGGTCGGTCAACGGAAATGTCACCGATGCCCTGCCTATCCTCCTTGGGTTCGTAGGATTTCTATATGTGTTCTCGACCAACTGGGTGAAGGACATCAACGATTATCAGGCAGACATCAAATACAATGTGGAAACCTTGGTGGTCAAGTTCAACGGAGACTTGAAGGCCATCTCCAAGATGATGATGATATTCGTGGCCATAAACACCGGATTGATTTTCCTGATAGTTTACCTGTATGCATGGGAATTCCTAGCCCTGCTGACCTTTGTCGTCTTTGCCTTCGTGATCCTGTTCAGACTCATGAAGAACAAGATAAAGAACATGGATCGCATGGAGAATACCCTAGAGTGGGTACTGTTCTACGTGGGACTAGCAGGGGGATATATGATCACGTTCTTCGTATTCAGGATACAGTACTTCGTGGAAAGGATACTCTGATCGGTTTATTCTTCCAGCTTCTCTTTTGAAAAGAGATCGTGGAAGTCCTTCTCCCAATCATCACCGAAGTCCTGGAGATCTTCCTGCTGCGCCTTCTTGTCCGTGGCAGCGACTTCTTCCTGCACCTTTATCTCGTACTTGAATACCATGACCACTGCAGCTACCACAACCACCAGGATTATAACCAGAAGGGGCCAACTATCCATTATGTTGGCAGAACGCTCAACAGTGATACGGATGGGAGATTCGTGATTGTTTGTGTTTATGGTGATGGTGTGGCTGCCATCTTCCTCGGGTTTCCATGAGAACTCACCCTCATATTCAGCTCCGCCATCCAGGCTGAGGAATTTCCTAACGGTCTGGCCGTTTACAGTGAAATTCACATACTGTTCTCCGTAGGATTCACCGGTATTTCTGATTATGTAACTGATGGTCACTATCTTACCCGTATAGGCCTCTGTTGGACGACCACGTATCTCAACGACAAAGTTTGCCGGAGTGAGGTCAAGTTCTATGAAATTTGCTGTGATCACCCGATTACGATCCATGGTGACGGTTATGTTCGAGTTCTCTCGGCCTCCTGTGGGGTAGTCCCCGCTCCAGTGGCTGAATTCCCAACCATCTTCCGGGACAGCATTGACGACCACATCAGTAACTTCTTCGTATGTGTATGTGTCCGGTTCGGGATCGGTTGTCCCCTCACCCTCAACTGATATGGTGAGTACGTAGCCTGTTCGTTCCTCGAAGTTTGCCGTGAGAACCTTGTCTCTATCCAGCGTTATATCTATGGTGGTACGACCCTGCTGTCCGAAGGGATGGTCTCCAGTCCAACCCTGGAACTCCCAGCCATTTGCGGCAACCGCCTCTAGCTTTACAACCGTGCCCTGAACGAATGTCTCCTCGTAAGGCATTGCTGCTGGAGTGCCGTCGATGGTTACGAAGCCATCTCCCTCCACATTGATACTTAGGGTGCTGATAGGAGTATCTGAGGTGGTGAACTCCCATGTATCCGATGTCAAGGAGTGGTCCCCGTCCCGGGCGACGGCATACCATCTGTAGGTCTCCCCGTTCGCCAATCCGCTCCAAGTTACATAGGCCCTACCTCCGCTGACGATACCGGTATCGGTTCCTATCAGACCATCGTTAGAGGCATCGTAGAATTCAACGTCGATGGTACTGCCACCCATGTGCTGTACAAGAACGCTCAGTTCTGGGTTGGCGCTGACCTCATCCGCACCGTCCTCGGGTTGCGGGTCCGACGGGGCGAGTAAACCTTCTTCGAAGTTGGCGGTTATATCCGTCTCACCTGTTATCTCGATGGTGATCTCCCTGTCGTTCACTCCACCCTGGATTATACTGGCCGTATCTCCGGTCCACCGGGTGAACTGCCAACCGGTATCCGGAACAGCCGTGATCGCTATCTCATCACCGTGGGGATGAACGTAGGTTCCCGGGGCCGGGTCGGTACTGCCTTGACCATCAACACCGATG
>SLLU01000119.1 GCA_007133925.1 Candidatus Halarchaeoplasma halalkaliphilum
ATCGCCAGGGGGAGCGGATGCACCCCCAAAGATGTAAGGGACCTTTTGGGGCATTACAAAAAGGCAAAAAAGGCCATAAAAGGGTTCAGTGGGAACAGACGGATAAGAAAACAACTGATGAAACAGCTTGAATCGGGTAATATCAAATTTTGAAGTTCCTCCACAGTTTTTAAAACCTCCCTGTAACTTCGGGTGTCATGTCTTTGACGTTAGAAAGGATCTCATTGTCAGACAGGGATGAGATCGAAGTGCTTTGCGGGGGTATATGGGATGGTATGGATTATCTTCCCAAGGTATTTGACGATTGGGTGAGTGACGGTGGTTTCTACAAGGGCATAGAAAATGGCCGCATAATCGCGGTGGATAAATACACGAGGCTTGAAAATGGAGTTCTTTGGCTGGAAGGCCTTCGGGTACACCCTGAATATCAGGGGATGGGATACGGTAAGGAGATGGTCCGAAAATTTCTATCATTGATAGAATCCAAGGAAAGCTTTTCCAAACTACGCTTCATGACCTCGGCCAGCAACGAGAAGATGGTCCCCATGGCCCGCGAATTTGGCTTCGAAGTGTATCTGGAAACCCATTCTTTTATGATATCCCGTGAAGAGGGGTTATCCGAAGAAAATGTGGGCGGCTTGATCGTGGAAACCGATTGGGAGCGAGTGTACCGTAACCTGTTAATCACAGACGAATTCCGGGATAATCGTGGACTCTACTTAAATAACTGGACCGCTCACGATATAACACCGGATCTAATAAAAAAAGAAGTGAAAGCCGGTGCGTGTATATCGGAACCCAGCACCGGGGCCACGGGATTCTTCAAGCCCTACTTACCATACAATACCCTATGTATACCCTTTATTGCAGGGGACGTTGAAGGTATTCGAAGATTGATTCCCCACGGTATTCATTCGATGTTCCGTGAAGGCTGGGACCGCCTCTCTGTCAAAACAGCTTCTCAGAGTGTGAAAACCATCGTCGAGGAGTATCTTGTCCAAGGGGACAAGAAGATAGCACTGGTGTTTCAGAGATGATCCTATCTACGTGAAAGAGGAGATCCTTGTTTGGTTTCTGCGATGGCGGCAGTTTTGTTTTCCTTTTCATCAATTCTATCCAGCATATCAAGTATCCTGTTCATATCTGCGTGGGCAATCTCGATGGGTTGATCCGTGTTTATCCTGTGCCAATCACCCACCAGTTCGGTGACCTTTTTTCTTACCTTATTCAGGGATTCCAGGTTCTCAAACATCTCCACTTCTTCCCTGAATTCGATGCGCTTGAGTGATTCTTCCGGACTAACGTCCATGAAAAATTTGTACTCCGTGGAAGGTAAAACACGTCGGAAGATCCTGTATAACGGTCTGTGGAACGGAGATGGAACATAGGCTACACCGCAGAGATAACGTACGAATATAACGGTGTCCGCTTTTCCATGGTATATCCTGACAGAGCGAAAAACATCCAGAGCATAATACAGAGATGCTTTGATCTTATTTTTTTTCCCGGTTCCAAGGAGGGCTTTCTTTGCCTTACGGCCATAGGAATTGTCAGATGAAGGATGGGAGCGAAGGATGACTGTTTCTCCCCGGCTTTCATAGCGTTCTTTGATCATTAGAGCATGGGTATCCTTCCCCGCCGCATCCAGACCGTCTATAACTATGAATCGCATTATAACATCACCACATATACCAGCACATAGTAAAGTATTGCGACTGACAGGGATGCTGAAATGTTATCCATGCCTTTAGGAACGGTGGCCTCTGCAATGGTGGCTACCAGTGCCGTCAGAGGGACTACTATCCACATTTTGGATGGGACCGCATTGAAATATGGGAGTATCAGTATCATGGCCACAAGGGTCACCATGAACATGGTTATGGAACCCTCCACACTTTTTTGGTCTCCCAGTATATTGAATTTTCTTTTTCCATACCGCTGGCCTATCACTGCGGCGAAGCCATCTCCGTAGGACATGGCGATTATACCAACCGCGATGATTTCCAGTCGGTCGAAAAAGAATATTGCCAGTATGGTCCAGGAGATGGAGTAAAAAACAAGTCCCAGTCTATGTCCCGCCATTGACGTACCGCTCTTGAATTTGATGGGGGAGAACGGACACATGAGGAACGTAAACAGTATGAAGGGGGCAGCAGCCAACAAGACCATCACCCACCTGCTATCAAATAACGGGATTATGAAGAGTATGTTCCCCACCATGATGTGAAGAAATTTCCTGCTGAGTTGGGGATACTTTTTGAGTACCCTTTCCGAAAGGAATATCAGCATGATGACGTATAGATATACGAAAACCAACCCCGTTATGTCTCCGGTAGTCATCTAGGGCTCCATCTTTTGATACTATATAAATCTACGGCAGGTCTACTTATCCCCTTTCTTATCTATGAACTGCAACTCGTATCTTCTCTTTGGTTCCGGGGATATGATGAGCCGGATCCCCTTTACAAGAGAGTAATATCTTCTCCTTCCCTCCTGTCTAGAAACGATTATTCCGGCTCTTTCCAGTACGTTCAGATGATGCTTGCAGTTCTTTCCGTCCATCCCTACCCGATCTATGATCTCGGATACGTACATATCCCTTCGTGAAAGCTCGTGCAATATCTGTAGCCGTGATTTCGAACAGATTATATCTAAGTGGTCCATGGTCATCATGTATAAGAATACTAAGAAAGTTTATATGTGTTCCGGTCCTAGTTAGTTACGGTGGTAAAAAATGGCTGAAATACCGAATGGAGAAACAAAGACTCGGCGCGTCATAACCGATGGAAACATAGAGTGGAAGACCCATATGAACCGGGAACAGGTTGCAGATTTCCTCATAGCCCTTGGAGAACAGATGAAGAAAGGAGATGACATAACTGTCACGACAAGGGACTGGGAGATCCCCTTCAAGTTCAGAGAGCCCATCGAGGTAGAGATCGAATTCGAAGGATACGGCGAGAAGGAACTGGAGATAGAAATCGAGTTCAAAGGCAAAGTGGGAGACGGAGATTCCCTCCAGGTCTCCTAAAACCCTTTCTTTTTTTTAGATATGCTTTATACGGAATGAGTCGAAATTTCCCTGGTATTCCTCTTCAAACACCTCAACATTTTGCACTTCGGCGTGGGGTTGCTCATCACTGCACCATCGAACCACTTCGCTAACTCTGTTCTTTGGTCCCTCGAATACGGCTTCTACTCTCCCGTCCTCAAGATTCTGTACCCAACCCGTGACATCTTCGTTCTCTGCTTTTTTCTTGGTGTTGTACCTGAAATAAACACCCTGCACCTTTCCTGAGAAGTACACATGCCTTCTAATCATCTATATCCAGGGATACGATATGCGTCTGAAGATATATAGGTTGTGGTCACACAGATGTGATAACGAGCTTTCCGTGCTTCACGCCCTTGGTGCTTATCAGTCGATCCGATATCCGCCGTATATCTCCGGGCTTTCCACGTATGGCCATAAGCTCCATACAGTTGTTATGGTCTAGATGTATATGCATGGTGGATAGGATCATATCGTGATCCCTGTGCTGCATCTCTGTCAACCGGTCCGATATTCCCTTTTTTTCGTGGTCAAAGACCAGGGTGAGGGAACCGTACACATCTCCTTCGGGGTCTTCACTCTTTGCCTCTACCAGGAAATCCCGTATAAGGTCCCTTATCGCCTCGGAACGGTTAGCATACATCTTTTTCTCTATCTTTCTATCGAACTCCTTCAACAGATCATCCGGGATGGACACCCCGAACCTTGCGATGTTATCTTTATCATGCATAGTGGTGTTATCGATAACAAGAATATATGCTTTTCGTGTTACCTTTATGGAAATACTTATTAAGTGGCACCTTTTCCGCATACGTGTTACCGAGGAATCTACATGGAAGAAAAAACTAGAGATAGGATATGGAAAATGGTCCAAGAAGGTGATGAAAATAAACTGCTGGAAGAGGCAGCGGTCCTGCACGGCCATTACTGCCCTGGTCTGGCCCTGGGTGTAAAAGCCTCCATGACCGCGATGAAGCGTTTCGAAAGTGAACACACCGGTATGGAGGAAGTCATAGCCATACTGGAGACGAACAACTGCTTCTCCGACGGAGTTCAGTACGTGACCGGTTGCACCTTCGGTAACAATTCACTTGTGTTCCGGGACCTGGGAAAGACTGCCGGTACCTTTGTGAAACGGGGGGCGAAGGGATTGCGCTTTGTGACTAGAAGCGATGCCCGGGATAAATGGATCGGTGAGTTCCCTGAATACGGTGCACTCTTCACCAAAGTCGTCAGGGAACGTAGCGGTACGGAGGAGGACAGGAGGCGGATGATGGAGATGGCCGAAGACATCTCCAAATTCGTCGTGGGTCTCGAGCCTGAAGAACTCTTCGAGATCGAAGCCGTGGAGGTGACCTTACCCGAATATGCCCCCATACATGACAGTCACGTCTGTGAAGGATGCGGCGAGAGCGTCATGAGCACGAGGACGGTAGATAGGGATGGGAAAAAATTCTGTTTGATGTGCGGCGGAGCTGAATATTTTGAACTTGACGGTCACGGAATGCACCTACGAGGTGAAAAGAAATGAAAAACAAGATAGCAGTATTGATAGCAGCGGTGCTTTTGGTGTCGCTGATGAGCACAGGTTGTGTGGATAACGACGACGATGACATCGAATTCATCATTGTAACTGACATGGACGGAAGAGAGGTACGGGTGCCAACGGAGATCAAAGGCATAGTCGCCCATGGTTCGGGTTGCATGAGGTTGATCGCATACATGGGTGCCACGGACCTCTTGGTAGGTGTGGAGGAATTCGAACACAGGGCCCCCACAGGGAGGCCGTACAGGCTGGCAAATCCTCAGCTGGCGGACCTGCCATCCGTGGGTCCCATACATGGTGGAGATATGGAATTGATAGTTGCCGCTGAACCTTGTGTTATATTCCGGGCATCCACCGCTCCTGAAGCGGATGATTACCAAGATCGTACGGGCATACCAACCATAAGTCTGGAGATAGGAGACCTGGACGAGAACAGAGAAGGCTTTTACGGGTCATTGAGGCTCGTGGGAGAGGTACTTGGTAAGGAAGAACGGGCCGAAGATATAATTGATTACATCGACTCCCTTATTGCGGATCTGGATGAACGTACAAAAACCATCCCGGACCAGGGAAAGCCCTCTGTCTACGTAGGTGGTGTCCTGGCAAGAGGAACACATCCCCTTACTAGCACCTACGGTAAATTTGCCCCTTTCACGTTCACACACTCCATTAACGTGGCCGGGCAATTAGGCGGCGATCATCCCATAACTGGCAGTACCATGGTTGATAAGGAGCAGATAATAGCTTGGGATCCGGATATCATTTTCGTTGACATGGGCAGCTATACTGCAGGTACAACCACACTGGATGATCCGGAATGGCAGGTATTACAGGCCTTCGAAAATGGAGAGTTATACGGTATACTTCCATACAACTATCATCACATAAACTACGGAACGGTACTCGCCAATTCGTACTATGTGGGTAGTGTTCTATACCCCGACGAATTCGCCGATATCGATGTGGAAACTAAAGCGGATGAGATATACCAGATGCTGGTGGGCGCACCGG
>SLLU01000048.1 GCA_007133925.1 Candidatus Halarchaeoplasma halalkaliphilum
AACAAAGACGAGAACTGGGAAATTGGGGGAACAGCATCAAAAGGCGGCGAAGAGCAAGGCGGACAAGGCGAAGGCACTGAAGAAACAGGCAAAGTACGAACAGAAGGCCGCCAAAGAGGAACTGAAGATCGGAAAGTACGAGCAGAAGATCAAGGATCTGCAGCAGAAGATCAAACAATCCAACCAGAAACGCAAAGAGTACCTTTCCAGGGCTAGGGAATATTCCACCAAATGAGTTATTGGAACCTTAGATATTCCTATAAATACGACCTCGCTGGGTTCTGTAATCTGTTCACCTGTTCTGAACAGCTGATAGAGTTACACAAAGAGGGTTACGAATCGTTCATAGATTTAATCGATTCCAGACCTGACCTTGTAGAATTGGCACGGGGGATGCAGCAAGCTGGCTTCGATCCCAGGGTCATTCTTGTCAGCGTTTTCGACATGGTGGATCACCATGGTTCAGATATGGACGTTTTGTGTTCTTTGATGGAACAACCAGAGAAAAGAGAACTGCTTAAAAGGTACTATGTGGAGGAGGAACAGCTGGTAACGGACGAAATTTGGCATTCCAACGTGGAACCGCTACTACCAATGCTGTCGAACATGGTAAGATATGTTCATGAAAATGGATTTCATGGATACTGGGTGGAGGTGTGCGAGCCAAAACTGGAGAGCAGGATAGAGGAGTTCAAAGTACCGGCAAGTGAATACGATATTGTAGGCGAGATAAACGATCTATTAGGGCCTAAATACCATCTACCCCTAGACGAAGTCACCCTGTACATATCTCCGTTCTCAGCTCCCTTCGGAACCAAATTGCGAAGTCAATCATTCTTGGCTGATGCTCGATGGGAGTTCGAAAACATGGTGGCCATCGCCCTGCACGAGCTCATGCATCCCCCTTTCTCCAGAGACCGGATTGAGGAGATCGCAGAATATCTCTGGGAGGATGACCTTTTACAGGAAGCCTTTGGAGCTCAACCGCCTAACACCACCTACAACACACCGCTCCGTTTCCTGGAAGAAAACCTGACTGAAGGTGCCCATGTTCACCTGGCGGAGGAGATGGGTGTTTTAAAAGAACCTTTGAAGTACTTGGCAGAGCACGATCACGGAAGCCATGTGGTATCTGTTTTACTGTACCATCGTTTAAAGAGCGGTATCATGGACCAGTTCGATTCTCTTGAAGAAGCAGTCGAGCATATGGTGGTTGATGGTACCTTGGTTCCTGGTAATCTACGCAATGGATATAGGGATATCTACGCAACTGCCGGTGTGGAGGCACCGTTCTAAGCTCTAAATGATATGTGGTCACAGAGTTAATCTGATAACTCCGCTATCAATTCCATGGCCCTGTCTGCTTTTATCTTGCCTTCCTTAACCATCTTTTCAGCGATGATCTCTATGAGTTCCTCGGAAGCGCCGGCAGCCACTGCAACGTTCTTGGCGTGTAGCTTCATGTGACCCTTCTGTATCCCTTCGGTGGCCAGTGCTCTCAGTGCGGCGAAGTTCTGAGCCAATCCCACCGCGGCTATAACACCGCTCAGCTCGGAAGCGCTATCCACACCGATTATCTTCATGAGTGTTTTGGCTACCGGATGGATGGATGTAACGCCACCCACGGTTCCCACTGCAACGGGCATCTCTATGGTCCCAACAAGGTTTCCATCAGCGTTCCGTTCCCACGTTGTCAGGGGTCGGTATCCACCGCCTGTGGTTGCATAGCTGTGGGCACCGGCCTCTATGGCCCTGGAATCGTTCCCAGTGGCATTGACCACTGCGATCACACCGTTCATGATCCCCTTGTTGTGGGTCGCACACCTGTAGGGATCCACCCTGGCGAATTCATAGGCTTGGAGAATACCCTCTATGGTTTCTTCTCCCAGTTCTTCCTTACGGAATTCAACCCTGCTCCTGGCCAGTCGGTTGTCCGCTAGATTAGACAGTATCCTGAGGTACACCTTTCCTTTCGTGATCCTCTCCATCTCCGGCGCCAGTGCTTCAGCCATACTGTTCACAGCGTTTGCACCCATGGCGTCCCTGCAATCAACGAGCAGGTGTACGATCAGGTAGGGTCCGAAGGAACTTTCAAGCACCCTGCATCGGATATCCCTGGCACCTCCCCCGAACTTAACAAGTATGGGGTCCTCTTCGTTCGCCATCTTCAAAAGGCTCTCTTTGTTTTCTATTATCTTAACCTTTGCCTCGTTGGGCGAAGCCACACCCGTTATCTGTATCTGGCTTATCATAACCGGTTCGGTGGTCACGGAATAAAAGCCTCCGGTCGGCCGGGCGAGTTTGGCCGCGTAGGATGCAGCCGCCACCACAGATGATTCCTCGATCACCATGGGTATAAGATAATCTTTGTCGTTTATTCGGAAATTGGCCCCAATGCCAATGGGAAGTTCGAAGGTGCCTATGACATTTTCAATCATCCTATCGGCTTCCTCCATCTTCAAACCTCTATCCGATATGATCTCGGCTTCATCAGGCGACAGTCCGCTTAGTTTTCGGACGGTCTCCATCCTTTCTTCCGTGCTGAGCTTATGGAATCCTGAAAGTTGCGAATCTTCTACAGGCATGTTTACCACTAAAGTGAACGGAGTGGTAGTATATTTATAATTGGGTAATGTGTAGGTGGCAGGGTTCCCAAAACCCTTTTATACAAGACCCCTCTTAGTTGCGTTTCCCCTCTGAGTTTATGACCCATTGGGGAAAACAAGGTTTAAATAATCCTTGTGCGGTATTCCAATACTGCACTGAATTATTGCATGCACCCGGCGATATGAGACATGGTCGTCGGGGAAGGGTATATGGCCTTTCAAGAAGCCGATGATTACCGATCATACGCAGACCTGGATGTGTACCAGTCCGAAATTAATTGCTGCAGTCGCTCCACCACCTGGTGGATGGCTCGGCTCGGGCGCCGATGAAGGTCGTGCCAAGCGGCGATACGCGTGGGGTAGGCGCAAGGAACCTTTGATCCCACGATTGCCTAATGGGACTTCCCATACCTAATCCGTAAGGATAGGGAACTTCCCGAATTGAAACATCTTAGTAGGGAAAGGAAAAGAAATCAATAGAGATGCCGTTAGTAAAGTCGATCGAACACGGTGCAGAGCAAACCGAATCCCTCCAGAAATGGTAGGGACATGTGGTGTAAGGACCTCAGCACATCTTAACCTTCCAATCCGAAGTCTTCTGGAACGGAGTACCATAGAGGGTGATAGCCCCGTAGGAGCACGAAGGAAAGATGATTCGAGGTATCCTGAGTAGCGTGCGCTGGATATCGCGCGTGAATGTGGGAGGCATATACTTCCAACTCTAAATACGTCCCGAGACCGATAGCACACTAGTATCGTGAGTGAAAGCTGAAAAGTACCCTTGACGGGAGATGAAAAGAACCTGAAACCAGGTGGTTACAGACTGATAAGGCGTGAAAGGAACGAAGCTCCGTAGCGGGAGTGGACCGACGTCTTATTGTACGTTTCGAAAAACGGGCCAGAGAGTTCCGGTCAACGGCGAGGTTAAGTCTGATAAGGACGTAGCCCTAGGGAAACCAACATGTTCGCATTCTTCGGAAGAGGAACGAGGTGCGTTCGCCTGAAGTCGTTGGCTGGATACCCGAAGCCGGTCGATCTATGCGTGGGCAGGGCGAAGCCTCTCGAAAGGGAGGTGGAGGCCCGCACGGGTGGTGAGCTACAAATCCCTCCGATGACCTGCGTATAGGGGCAAAAGACCAATCGAGACCGGAAATAGCTGGTTCCTTCCGAAACTACTCGTAGGTAGGCCTCGGTGGAGACTGACGGTAGGGTAGAGCACTGATTGGAGATTTTGGGGGCGAAAGCCTTCGGTTTCCTGTCAAACTCCGAATATACCGTCGTCGTAGAAGCCGGGAGTGAGGGCCTCGGGGTAATCCTGATGTCCAAAAGGGTAACAACCCTACCTGGGGTTAAGGTCCCTAAGTGCCGACTAAGTGTTACTGTAAAGAAAGTCCGTAGTCTAAGACAACTGGAAGGTGGGCTTAGAAGCAGCCATCCTTGAAAGAGTTCGTAACAGATCACCAGTCGAGATTACGGGCGTCTAAAATGGACGGGGCTAAGTCGGCCACCGATACCTCAGAGTACCGAAAGGTAATCTGGTAGGAAGGCGTCGTGCGTGGGTAGAAGCTCGGCCGTGAGGTCGGGTGGACCGCGTTCGAACGAGAATTCTGGCATGAGTAGCAGCAAAGAACGGTGAGAATCCGTTCCGCCGAAAGGGCTAGGGTTCCTCGACAATGTTCATCAGTCGAGGGTTAGTCGGTCCTAAGGCATCCCTTAACTGAGGATGTCGAAAGGGAAACAGGTTAATATTCCTGTACCTCTTATACCTTTGTCCAATGTGTGACACATCGGGATAGTTCGAGCAGGTTCACCAGCCTGCCGAAGCGTAGAAGCCTGGGGAGAACCGTAATGGTGAGAACCGGGTGAATGCGTGACAGGGCGGACGTAGTCCGCTTCGGATCATTCCTGGTGTCAGTGAAAAGCATATTGGTTACAGTATAGGAGTCCGTACCGAGAACTGACACAGGTGCCCCTGCCTGAGCAAGGCTAGGCGTGTCGGACAAATTGGGGCGAGGGAACTCGGCAAATTAGCCCCGTACCTTTGGTAGAAGGGGTGCCAGTCATGAAGATGGCTGGTTGCAATGAAACGGGATCTCCGACTGTTTAATAAAAACACAGGTGGCAGCTAGTTCGAAAGGATGTGTATTGCCGCTGAATTCTGCCCAGTGTCGGTATCTGAATCTCTGTTACAACGGAGGGAAGGACCGATAAACGGCGGGAGTAACTATGACTCTCTTAAGGTAGCGTAATACCTTGCCGCTTAATTGGCGGCTTGCATGAAGGATCAACGAGGGATCCACTGTCCCCGCCCTGAGTCCGGTGAAAATGACTTACTGGCGCACAGTCCAGTACCTTCTACTTGAAAGCGAAGACCCCGTGGAGCTTTACTGCAGTCTGTCGTTGAGGTACGATTTCGAATGTGCAGAGTAGGTAGGAGACGTTACACAGGTGCATGCGCCAGCATGTCGCCGAGTCGCCATTGAAACACTACCCTTTCGAAGTCGTACCCCTTACCGCTTCGGTGGAACACCGATAGATGGGCAGTTTGGGTGGGGCGCCACACCCTCGAAAAAATAACAAGGGCGTCCAAAGGTCAGCTCAGGTGGGTCAGAAATCCACCGTAGAGTACAATGGCAAAAGCTGGCTTGACTTGGTTTGGCACAATAACAAACCAAGATACGAAAGTAAGGCATAGCGAACCCCTGAGGCCTATTTATGGGGCCCAGGGACAACAGAAAAGTTACCCCGGGGATAACTGAGTTGTCTCCTGCAAGAGTCCATATCGACCAGGAGGCTTGCTACTTCGATGTCGGCTCCCTCTATCCTGCCGGTGCAGCATCTGGCAAGGGTGGGGTTGTTCGCCCATTAAAAGGGGTCGTGAGCTGGGTTTAGACCGTCGTGAGCCAGGTTGGTTGCTTTTTAGTAGAAGTGCAATGGTGCCTGAGGGAAAGGGACCCTTAGTACGAGAGGAACGGGGTCTCGCAGCCACTAGTTTACCAGTTGTCCGGTAGGGCAAACGCTGGGTAGCCACGCTGTACGAGATAAAGGCTGAAAGCATCTAAGCCTGAAACTTCTCCTGAAACGAGGTACCTGAGGACTCCCGTAAAAGACGGGTTCGATAGAACTGGGGTGTAAGTGCGAAGCTTCGGCGACGTATTCAGCCCACGGTTACTAAAAGTCCGGACTGCTGTTTACATTTCGGTCTGGTCATCAGACAGGTCTGCGTATGGATGTATTTTTTTCACCATAACCCACTTGGTGTAAGAGAATCCATTGAAAGATGAGATATATATCCTATTTGAAAATAGTATATCATCATGATCACTATAGGACCGATGTTAACTACAGATCTAAGGCTTATCAACAAGAACAAAAAGAGGACTGCAAACAAAATCTTTGAATGGGCGAATCTCCTGTGTTTCGCAGTGAAGGGTGGGTCCAGTATATCCGGTAATATTCCTCCCAAAGGTGAAAAAATGAACATGAACATAAGGGATATGTAGGAATTAACGGTAAGGGAAGCCAGACCCCACCCTGAATAGGGCAGCTGACTGCGTGTAATGGACTCCACTAGAATGAACCCCACTAATCCGAATAGAATTGATCCCATCACATGGGCCTTTCTGCGCATAACATTTCAGAAAGTCTGTAAAACATATTTAAACCATGACTTAGGAGGTGGGTGAAAGTCGGGAGATTTTTTATATCCCTTTGATTTATTCCGTAAACATGACAGGAGCCGAAAAAGAGCGATACACGGTGACTCCCTGGGAAGTGCGGGGTGATATAGATTACGACGAATTGGTGGAACGCTTTGGTACCTCTAGGGTGGATGATGAGTTGAAAACCCGCCTGGAAAAGCTAGCAGGCGACCTTCACTTCATGCTCAGACGGAACATATTCTACTCCCACAGGGACATGAACTGGTTACTCGACGAATACGAAAAGGGAAACAAGTTCGCCCTTTACACAGGCCGGGGACCTTCCGGGCACACCCATGTCGGACACTTGATGCCATGGATCTTTGCAAGATGGCTCCAAGAAAAACTGGGTGTGGAACTGTACTTTCAGCTTACGGATGACGAGAAATACCTTTTCAACTTCGATCTGGAGATGGAGGACACCCATTCTTATGCTCTGGAAAATGCCCTGGATATAATCGCGTTGGGGTTCGACCCAGAAAAAACCCACATATTCGTCGATACCGATTATATACACACACTTTACCCCCTGGCTCTAAAGGTGGCAAAACGAGTTAACTTTTCTACGGTCAAAGCAGTGTTCGGATTCGACAACTCAACTAACGTAGGCAGTATATTTTACACCGCCATGCAGTCCGCTCCTTGCTTTCTCCCATCCGAAAGGGAGGGTCGAATGGTTCCAGTGCTCATCCCCTGCGGCATAGATCAGGATGCTCACTTCAGGGTCACAAGGGATGTGGCTAATACCATAGGGTATCACAAGCCCGCTTTGCTTTACAACAAACTCGCTCCCTCATTGGATGGTTCGGGGAAAATGTCTGCCAGCGTGCCGAAAACCACCATATTCACCACGGATACCCCTGGGGATGTGGATTCCAAAGTGGCAGAGGCTTTCACCGGTGGGTGTATGTCTGCAAAGGAGCAGAGAGAAAAGGGGGGTAATCCTCATATTTGTGCGGTCCAGAATTACAGATTTTTCCTGTTCGAAGAAGATGATTCAGTGGTGGAATCAATAGCTCAAAGGTGCCGTTCGGGAGAACTCCTGTGTGGTGAGTGCAAGAATCTGTTAAAAGATAGCATAAAATCCTTTTTGAAGGAACATCAGGCCCGAAGGGAGGATGCCCGGAATAAATTGGATATGTTCCTTTTGAAAGATTGATTTAATGCACTGGACAAAGAATCCCTCATGAATAATCTATAAATAGTAGAGGCATCATGAGTTTGCCCACACTATAATTCAGGTGAAGACAAATGAGGTTAGGAATGCCAAAAATACTGAAGGGGCAGGATGAGACCGTCCATGACGGTTCGGTGCTAGAGGATAAATGGGGCACCGCGATCTGTCTTGGAGCCATATTCATACTCGCCTTCTTCGTCAGAACATACTTTGCGTTTGAATTGTCGACCAAATTCGGAACCCCCTTCCTCCTCACTGGTGGCTCCGACGCATACTATTATGAGAGGATCGTAGAATATATCGCATTCAACAACCGTCAACTGCTTCATGACAGTCTCCTGAATTACCCCATAGGCTTGCACAACCCCCGTCCTCCTCTGTACGGCTGGTCGGTTGCCTTGACCGGTCATATGCTGGCCCCCTTCGTGGGAGGAGATCTGACCAAGGCAGTACATTACTCCCTCATACTGTCCACTGGTTTCTGGGCTGCACTGACCATATTCCCTGTTTATCTCATAGGTAGAGATACCTTCGGAAAGAAGGCGGGTATGATAGCAGCCTTTTTCCTGGCCATCAGTTCAGGACACCTTCAGCGCAGTGTCATAGGGAATGCGGACCACGATGCCATATACCTGTTTTTCGCTATCTCCGGTTTCTACTTCCTCATGAAGGCCCTGGAGCACCTAAACGACAATAAGGTCTGGGTCAAGGATTGGACACAGGGTGCGGATCGCAAAGAAGGTCTGTCAGCGTTCTTCAGGGAGAACAAAAGAGCATTATTGTATTCTGGCATGGCCGGTATGTGCGTAGGTTCAGTCGCCCTGAGTTGGCAGGGTTATGCCTATGTATTGGTGGTCATACTTGTTTACTACTACATACAGCTCTTCATAGACAAATTCAGGTACAGAGATTCATTGGGTGTGACCGTGTGCGTGGGGATAACACTGTTCCTTGCCATGGCCATAGCAGCCCCTTACTACATGTCCACGGGCATAGGCCATTCCCTACCCTCTAGGGTCGGAACGTGGTTCGATGTTCCGTTGATAATGGTCGTAGTGGCCATGTTCGGAGGGACCATCATTACCGTGTCACGTGACTATCCCTGGATCCTGGTATTCTCACTTTTAGGAGCCCTTGCAGCTGGCGTTATGACATACGCGTTTTATTTCTCTCCTACTCTGATGGAGACCTTCACCAGTGGTGCGGGTTATTTCGTACGTACCAAGTTGTACGATACCATCGCGGAGGCACAGGCTCCGGAATTCAGCAACCTTGTTTTCTCATTCGGTCCTGCAACCTTTTTCCTGTCAATAATCGCCATAGCCCTTGCTATATGGTATATCTGGGGTAGATGGACACCCAATTTCCTCTTTATATTGGTATGGGCCGCCTTCGCCATATACATGGCCACATCCGCCGCAAGGTTCATCTTCAACGCCGCACCGGCCTTTGCCCTCATGGCAGGATGGTTGGTGGCAATGATCGCAGATAAAGCGGAATTCGGCACTCTTTACAGAAGATTCAAAGGCATGCGTGGTGGCTTCTTCATGGGGCTGAGAAGAAGCGTCAAGGTAGGGCATGTACTGGCAGCCCTTTCCATAGCTTTCTTGTTGGTGATGCCAAACGTATTCTACGGGTTCGATGCGGGAATACCTTACGACACAAAGAGTGATTACGATCAGCAGGTTAGTCAGGTACTCCCGGAGTTCCTGCTGCCTGAAGGATACGATGAAAATTCTGCTCAGGTATGGCACCTGGGTGCTTTCGGGTTCGGCATCGACAAACCAACAGATTACTGGCCAGCTGCGTGGGAGTGGCTTAAAAATGAGAATTCTCACTTACCGCCGGAGGAACGGCCAGCCTTCCTCAGTTGGTGGGATTACGGCTTCGAAGCGGTCCAGCGCGCTCATCATCCCACTGTCGCTGATAACTTCCAGGCGGGATACCGCACTGCAGGTAACGCCCTCATGGCGCAGAGTGAATCCGAACTCCTATCTGTCATGATCATAAGAACTCTCGAACCGCCAGTGAGGGATGACGGAGGTATCACCGGACGGGTTAGAGAGATACTGGTAGAACATCTGGGTGATGACACCACAGATCTGGTAGAAGACGCATTCCATAATCCCGAGAGGTACAGGGATGAAGTATTATCCAATCCAGATAAATACCATCATCGAGCCCATGATATAGACACGGTGAATTTAAGATATGCACGTCTCATGGGATTACTATCCCAGGAAGAGCACGATACCCTTGTGGAGCTGTACTACGAGCTCACCGAGGAACTGGATACACTGATCAAGTACTTTGCCGTAGACACCCGTTTGTTCCCCTTTTCGGCAAGACAGACCGGTATCTTCTACGCCCCGGCTCTCCTCTCTGGTCACCGTGTAGGTGGCAACGGGATGGCCAGGACCCCCCTGGATTTTTATACTATCATATATGTTGACATGCAGGGCAACGAATACGAGAATCCAGATGACATCCCCATGGATGCACAGATAGTGGATATCAAATTGGATTACAAACCCGCTTTCTATGAAACGATGCTCTACAGGACCTTCGTTGGTCTGTCTGGAAGGGAAGCAGGAACGACTCAGGGTATACCGGGGGTTGACCTGGAAGATGTGCAACCCATGCCCGCCTGGGGCATGGAGAACTTCAGGCTTGCCACCCGAACGGCCTACTGGAACCCTCATCCACCGGAGGATGTAAGAGATCATCCCGGGGATTGGAGGGCCGTGTCCCTGCAGGACGCCATCAAATATCAGGAAGAAGGCACGGGTACGGTGGACCTAAGTGCCCAGAGCTACATGGGTCAGGGCGTGGTTTTCATAGAATACTTCCACGGAGCCCTGGTATCGGGAAGGGTTGCGACGCCAGAAGGGACTCCGGTACCGGATGCCCGGGTCACCATACTCGATGAAATGGGTACCCCTCATCAGGTGACGTTCACTGATGAGGACGGTCGATATGAGATAAAATCACCTCATGGGGATGTTTCATTGGTGATCTCCACAGGGGGAGATATCGACGGAATCACACAAACAGAATCCATATACCTTGGTATAGAGCAATTCCACGTGACCAAAGAACAGGCCATGAGAAGAAAGGTCGATCGAACCGGTGACGGCCGTTGGGATTACTTGATACGCAAGAACATAGAGGTGGAAACAGGTTCATTGACTGCCAGGGTGTTCATCGACATCACAGATACTGATGAGTACTCTCCGGGCAACGATACCCTTGTTCCTTCCATCATCGGCCTGTCTGGTCCCGGTTTCGATAAAGAGGTTGATACAGAAGGCTCCCATGTATTCACCGGTTTGATACCCGGTAAGTATACCCTTTATTCGACCGCACCTGGTACCTCTTCAGTTGATGTGATGATAGATCCTGACCAGCACGTTACCGAGGAACTTAAAGTGCAGACGGCCTACCTGGAAGGGCAAGCGTTGTTGGATGGAAACGATATACTCCAAGTGGAATTGTATCTTAAGAATATGCACACTGACCATCGATATGTGACCCAGGTGGATGCCAACGGAAATTACTCCTTCGACAAAATCTTACCGGGAGAATATCTCCTAGGTGTTGATCACGATGAATACGCGGTGCTCACTGGACCAAAGGTGCTTGAATTGTACTCTAGGGCTAGGGAAGAGATGAACCTCACCTTTACCCATGCCTATATGATCACCGGGAAGGCTGAGACACCCCAGGGTACCCCCCTGAGGCATCAGCCACTATCCTTCACGGGCACATTGGGTCGGACATACTCCCATACGATATTCACCGACAGCCACGGCAATTTCGAGGTCAAGTTACCCATGGGGGACTACACCATCTACGGCACCTATCAGAAGAACCATGAAAAGATGGTTCATCTGGGTACCATATACGTTCCCGATGATGTTGAATACGTTGCCAGTTTCACCAAGGGTCACCGTATGAAAGCCCATGTGGGGTCCGATATCAGTCCCGTAAGCGACTTCACCTTGGAATTCGTTACGGAAGACGGTACTATCATACAGGCAAAAAGCAATCCTAAAGGGCAGATCGATCTGTTCCTTCCCGAGGATACCTACACTGCTTACGGATGGAAGACCGCTATGCCCGAGGACCTTTACTTCAGGGCACCTTCGTTCAAACTGGATAGCGAAAGGAGCATAGATATCAGCCCGTCTTCCGGTCACAGAGTCGGAGGTCAGGTCTATCGTGATCTGGATTTCGACGGTACCTTCTCCGAAGGAGAGGGGATTCCCACCAGGATATACGTGGAGACCCGGGGACATACGATCACATTGATCTCATCCTCCCAGGGAGAGTTCGAGGCGGTCCTTCCCAATGAGGAGGTCACGGTTCGGTTCACCAAATACGGCTTCCACGAAAAAGTGGTAAGATATCACCCCGATGATGATTTCGGACCTGATTTTGCCATGGAAGCAAAGGACGTTAATGTCCAGGGTAGCATCACAATGGACGGCCAGGAACTTCATGATGTTACCGTTCATTTCATGGCTGTTGGCCAGGGTGCCCATGACAGCGAAGCAGTCTCAGTAAACGGAGAATACGAGGTTTATCTCCAGCCCGGAGAGTACAATGTGTTCATAGAGCATTCTCCCGAGGAAGGCATCAGTTATACACTGGAGCAGGATCTCACCGTAGAACCTTCAGAGCAACCTATTGAATTGGATCTGGAAACCGTTTTTGCGGTAAAGATGTATGGTATCATATCTGACGAAGACGGAGAGCCACAGCCCGCAACACTCTCATTCAGGGGCGATTGGGAACGGGAGACTGTATCCGAAGACGGAACCTATGAGATATATCTACCACCTGGGTCCTATTCTATGTGGTGCGCCGATATGGAAGGCGATCTGGTGGCGACTAGTCGGGTGAACATATGGGAGCCTACGGAATACAACATAACTTTAGTCGAGGCACTCACCTTTTCACCCCTCGTAACCCATGACGGAGAGTCACGGGAAGGGATAATCATGACCTTCGAGAACACAGATACCGGATACATCATAACCCGGATCACAGACGAAGATGGTTCTTTCTCCGCAAATCTTGCACCGGGAGAGTACGAGGTCAAGGTGGATCAACTCACCACGGAGCCCATCGACGGCATCCAACGGGATGTAAGATATTCATACTCGGACATATACGATCTCACGGTATCTACTTCCCCTCACATATCTCTGGACCGGGAGCTCGTACACCCTGAGCTTTCCGGAACGTTATACATTGAAGGCCAAGGATTATCTGGAGCGACCATCCATTTCTTCGGTATATCCGACGAGGCCATATCCACCACCACGGAGACCACTGCTGA
This sequence comes from Candidatus Halarchaeoplasma halalkaliphilum, assembly GCA_007133925.1. Taxonomy (GTDB): domain Archaea; phylum Thermoplasmatota; class Thermoplasmata; order Halarchaeoplasmatales; family Halarchaeoplasmataceae; genus Halarchaeoplasma; species Halarchaeoplasma halalkaliphilum. The sequence goes on from SLLU01000048.1 coordinate 12,829, forward strand.
CGGAGCGTTCTCTCTACCGATTTCCCGGGGTAAATATTCGATATACGTCAAGCACGAGGGCACCCGTGGACCTTATTCAGTGTTCCAAGAGTTCTTGATGCCCGACACGGACACCCAGCTGAATTTGACCCTGGAACCCGCTTTCAAACTCACGGGAACTGTGAGAAAGAATGGGGTCCCCACTTCTTCCGAGATAACACTGTTGGACCTGGAACGAGCCATGGAATTGGAAGAAATGTCTGATGACACTGGTTCATATACGTTGATCCTCCCGGGTGGTTCTTACCGGGTAAGGGCCGAAACCTCCTTCACCCATGATGAACTGGGTGAGCTTTCTTACATGGATGAGCAGGAGATAGAACTGCGGTTCAACACCCTCCGGAACATAGAACTCAGCATGGTAAAGGAATACGGCGTGGAGATAGGTACGGTTTCTGCCAGGGACGGAAGACCAGGAGAGACCGTGGAGTTTCAGGCAAATATTGAGAATACAGGCAATACCCATGACACGTTCAGATTTTCAGCCGCCCCTGCGGCGATTTGGGACATGGATTTCCATCCATCATCCTTATCCCTGGATCCCGGTGAAAGCGGTACGTTGAGAGTCTCTCTCCATCTACCCGAAGATGCTTTCGTGGATCCTCCTGAACTTAGTTTCTTTGCGGAGTCTGTGAACTCCGCTGAAACCGCAAGCGGAAGACTTATAGTTAACGTGGAACAACATTACGGTGTTACATTGTTACCCACAGTATCCCAAAGAACAATCAGAGACGGTGAGATAATCTACAAGATCAGTGTGGAAAACACGGGTAACGGAAAGGACACATTCGATCTTTTGGTACAGAATAAGGGCCAGCTGGAATCCCGGGGATGGGATGTAAGCCTGGACAGCACTACCGGTGAGATATCCGAGGATGTTATCAAGACCATGGAACTGGTTTTGACACCAAGATCACAACGTCCTTCCAGCGATGTGTCCGTGCAGATCAAAGCCATCTCCCGAGGAAACCCGTCTGTGGAACACAGCGAAACCTATGAGATCGAGCTTCCAAGCTTATTCGCTGACAGGGAGTCCTTCATCGTAGAAGGAGATGGAATACGGCTTGACGTTGATTCGTTCAGGATGCGTACGGCCTACTGGGTCCTTGTTGTTGCAGCTGTCCTGGTGGGAGCGGTCTTCTACGTAAGGAAAAAGAGGTGGTTTTGAATGAAGGGAAAACCTATCATTATCGCTGCTCTGGCCCTGATACTTATATCATCGTTATCCCTACCTGCTAATGCCGGCAGCATGTCACAGACTGGTGTGAGCATACGTATAGACGGTCCCAGAGAAATATTCGTGAACCATACCGAACATTTCACAGTGGAAATTGGTGGTATATTTTCTGACGAAGCGGTCAACTGGAGCATAGATGTGGAAGACGTTCCCAGGGGATTATCGGTGGAACCCATGTTCGCCGATTCCACTACCCGCAGCCGATTCCAGATAAACGTGACCGCAACCCGGAGAGGTAATTACAAGTTCAGCGTAGCCGGATTTTGCTCAGATGGGGTCGAGACCAGATTCCGACGTACCTCTATCGAATTAGTGGCCCGTACACCAGTGATCACCAAGGTCCAGATCCGTGCTCCCTTGGATTATGGATTTGAGAACGTGGATGTAGGTCTATTCGTAGGTGATGAGCTCATACAGACCAGAACCATAGATGCCTTGGAAGCCAACAAGACCATGGATATAGAGATGATGTGGAGCAAGGATGAGCTTTCCAGGGGTGAGCATACCCTTGAGATCTGGGTGGACTACGGTTATGGTGATCCTGGCGTGTTCAACAAAGGTGAAATGCTGCTAAGCACCTCTATCTATGTGGAAGGGGAACCTGGACCCTGGCGGATAGTGATACTCGTGATCCTGGTCATAGCTTCTGTATTGTTCTTTATGTACTATATGCGAAAGAGGAAGAGAAAGAGAAGACCTTGGTGATCCGGAAGGGCAGTGCTTTTATAACCCATATACCATATCCGCTACCATGCGAGTAGCCGTTGTCTTAGGTACCAGGCCGGAGATAATCAAGATGAGCCCTTTGATCCGGGAATTAAGTTCCAGAGAGATGGAATATCATGTGATACACACCGGGCAGCATTACGATCACCATGTGTCTGACATATTCTTCCGGGAACTGGAGCTTGATATACCTGACCTGTATCTGGGTATAGGATCAGGTTCCCATGGTGAGCAGACAGGAAAGGCCCTTTCGGCCCTGGAAAAAGCTTTTCAAAAATTGAAAAGCGAACTTGTGCTGGTACAGGGTGATACTAACACTGTACTAGCAGGCGCCCTTGCCGGCGTTAAGCTCGGTTTGAAGGTAGGTCATGTAGAGGCCGGCTTGAGAAGTTATGACCTGCGGATGCCCGAAGAACACAACCGTCGGCTCGCCGATCACTGTTGCCATCATCTTTTTGCTCCCACGGATAACAGTGCGGAAATACTCAAAGGTGAGAATGTGTGGGGTGATATTCACGTAACAGGTAACACCGTTATCGATGCGTGTATGCAGAACATGGATATAGCCGAAAGCAAATCAACAGTGGATATACCCGGGGATTATGTTCTTGTAACGGCCCATCGAGCGGAGAACGTTGATGATCCCAGGGTACTTTTACAGCTGATAGAGACCTTCGAGGGTATACCCCGGGAAAAGGTGTATCCCATCCATCCCAGGGCAGAGAAGATGTTCAAACAGACAAAGCTTTTCGATAGGTTGAAAGATATACAAGGGATGCATGTAATCAAACCCCAAGGGTACCTTGAATTCCTTATGCTCATGAAAAATGCCCGGTACATACTATCGGATTCAGGTGGTATACAGGAAGAAGCGTGTTCTCCCAACATAAGAAAGAAGGTCTTCGTACTCAGGAGGTCCACCGAACGCCCGGAGGCTGTGGAGGCCGGTTTCGCCGAGGTAGTTGGAACCGACAGTGAGGACATACTCGGAGCTATAGACCGGTTCGAGGACGGGAAATGGAAACCGGGCCCATGCCCCTACGGTGATGGTCGGGCGGCAGAGAGGATAGTGGATATCATCTCAAGGTAGAGAGATATCCTCGTATATTTTCATGAGAAGTTTGACTACCTTAGAGGGTGAATGGTATCTCTTAACGAAACCCCTGGGATCCTTTGTGTGATCCGGATTCTCGAAACCGTAGTACACAGTCAATCTCTTTGGGAAATCAGTGTATGTTTGTAATCCGCATGCCATGGCTTCCAGTCTTGCAAGGGATACCGGGTCTAACAGTGAACCGATCATGCGTTGGTATCGGTTGAGGAGATGGGGTAATTCATGGTGTGGATGGAAGGGAATTTTTCTAACGTTTCCAGGAAGCTTAATCTCCACCCCCCAGTTCAGGATATCGTATTTTTCATCTTCCTTCAAAACTGATAGTAACGCTTTTTTCGAAGCGAACCTTCCGAACAGGAGTACCCTATCTGTCTTTTCCATGTCCATGGGTCTAAATTTATCTATGTCAACCGGATTGGGCAGGTACAAACCGCTGCCCCAATCAAGAAGGTCCGGAGTACTCATGAGTACTTCATCCGCAAGACTCCTTACAAAGCGTGTCACAGGTATGTGGTGTGGTAGAATACTTTTTGCACCATCTTCCGTGATACGCCGCAGGTCACTACCGTGGTGATGTATGATGAAGGGTATCCCCTTGGCCTTTGAACGTAAGCCCGCTTTTATAACCGGCTTGGTCAATGAGTAATGTCCGTGTACTATGTCATAATCCTTGTCAATTTTTCCGGTGGTGTTAAGATCACATACTACACCCCGCTTTTCCAGTTCCTTTTGATATACATTGATTATATTTAGCATGGGGACGGCCTTTTCCGAACACACGTGCAGTACTTTCATGACAACGGGATAATAGGGTCGGTGGGAATTTATTGTTTCGGTCTTCCCCCCCGTGGGTTTTTTATATGCCCCAATGGTTATGATGCAGTATGTACTCCAGGGTAATTATCCCAACTGATGGATCCCCATGTGCCAAAGTTGGTGAGAAGGAAGGTATTGAGATGGCAAAGGCTCTCGGCCTCAAGGTGATGGCCTTATACGTGGTGGATGCGAGCGAATATGAGGGAATTCATCACCATTCCATAAGAGAATCCGCTAGAACGGGTTTCCGTGAAAGGGGCCTTCGATCCCTCGAGCGATTAAAGAAATACGCCTCGGAAAAAGGTGTGGAAGTTGATACGGTCCTGCGGGAAGGGAAACCCTACCAAGAGATCACTTCCTTAGCGGATGAGGGTGATATCATATTCATCAGCAGTCACGGCGCATCCGGATTCACAAAAATGTTCATAGGTAGTACTACTGATAAGGTTTTGAAATACGCCAAATGTACTGTAGCGGTAGTTAAGGGTGTGCCTTAGGCTCCCTTTACCCTCTGTCGGCAGGGGGTAGGCAGCTTCATGGATGCCCTTCTCAGTGCATCCTTGCCTATGTTGAAGTCCTTTTCATTCACCCAGACACGTATGACTGGTTGATCCGCATGCACCCTTGCGGCGTTACCGATCTTTTTTCCAAAGGACCTGCGCATCCCCTCGGATAACCTGTCAGCTCCCGCACCGGTAGCTTGTTTGTTCTCCCTCAACACATGGTGCGGGTAAACCAATATCTGGGCCCTGAAATTCCTGTCACCGAGTCTCCTCGTGAGGAATCTGGTAAGCACCACACGGGCTGATTCCAGTGCGTTATCTTTTATCTGACATTTTTCCTCGGCGATAAGTTCCAGTTCCAGGTCGAACTCACCTGTACGGTTCCCCATCATGAATTGACCTACTCTGACGTTGGGGACGCCCCCGATATACTTCTTGCGGGTGTAGGGTTGCCCCTTGAATTCCCTGTACATACTACCTGGTTTCTGAGCCATGTGAATCTCTTCCATGGGCACTACATATTTATATCTTATTGTTCGCCGGGTCCATAAAGCCCCCCTGGAAAGTGTTATATAATCCGTTCGTAATCCTTTGGACACGATGTGGGATCACAAAAGATCGATGTTGTTCAGGTTCTCCGCCTACGGTTTTCTCAAGAACCTAAAGTTCTTCGAACCCTTCCTTTACCTGTTTTTCTGGGCCAATGGGCTCAACTTCTTTCAGATAGGGGTTCTCATCGCTATACGGGAGGCTTTGACATTGATATTGGAGATCCCCACGGGGGTGATTGCGGACATATCCGGACGGAGGAAGGCCATGTCCATCGCCTTCGGATCCTACATATCCTCCTTTGTGATCTTTTACCACTTCAGTTCCTTCACCATATTCATCCTGGCCATGGTTTTCTTTGCCATGGGTGAAACATTCCGTTCGGGAACCCACAAGGCCATGATCATGCAGCATCTTGATCAGGAGAACATGTCCGATAAGAAGGTGGAATACTATGGCCTCACTCGTTCTGCCTCAAGATTGGGCTCCGCCCTGTCGGCAGTCCTGGCTGGTATCATCGTCTATTTCTTCCAGAGCTACAACATAATCTTCCTGGTGACCATAATCCCATATTCCATGGCATTCGTACTGATGCTCACCTATCCCAGGGAACTGGACGGAACCCCCTCGGGGGCCACGTTGCGTAACGCATGGGACCACGTTAAAGCCAGCTACCGCCAGCTAATCGATTACCCCTATCTTCGCAGGATGCTGGCCAATGCATCAATATACGATTCATTTTTCAAGATATCAAAGGATTACCTATCACCCATAGTGGAGACCTTCGCCCTCACCATGCCCCTCCTCCTTTTCATAGAGGTTCCGGAGCAGAGGACAGCCATACTAGTGGGCATGGTCTATTTCTTTGTTTACATGAACAGTTTCATTTCCTCTCGAAAATCAGTTACACTCATGAGGAAGGTGGGTGATATGGCCAGGGCCCTGAACATACTATACTACATAATGGCCCTGGCGTTCCTCATGGTCTCCCTTTTCCTTCTTGTGGATGTACTCGTGCTCTCCATATTATCTTTCTTCTTATTCTTCACCCTGTACAACCTGAGAAAACCAATGGTGGTTGGCTTCCTGGGAGATGTTATAGAACCCCGGACCAGGGCCACCTTGCTAAGCGGTGAGAATCAACTCCGATCCGTGGTGGGCATCGTGATCGCTCCGGTGATGGGATTCCTTGCGGATACCTACGGTCTGAGCTACACATTCCTGTTCGGTGCGGTGGTCCTGCTCTTCGTGGCC
>SLLU01000104.1 GCA_007133925.1 Candidatus Halarchaeoplasma halalkaliphilum
CCCAGGTTCATTAGATGCTCCGTCATGAGGGTGGATGTTGCACCCACTCCGGGATCTATCTGTACGTAACCCGTTGTATCAGGGGGTACAGAGGAGTGATGGTCAATGACTATGCTGGGGATGCTATCCTTGGGTAGGGAATTATTGACCCCCGGCTGGGAAAAATCCAGGAACACCAGTGGTCTCCCCAGATCGAGTATGTTCGGTATGTCTTCCTTTCCCACGTTTTCCATATCAAAACCGGTGATCTCCACGAACAGTTCGTTCTCCGGATAGCCGATTTCCCCCGAATAGTAAGTATGGCATCTCTTGTTCCCAGCGGAACACAACTCCCGAAAGGCCATGGCCGACGCGATGGCATCCGGGTCAGGATTGTCGTGGAGGAATACGGTCATATGGTCCATGCTGCGGATATGGTTTATGAGATCCTCCGTGAGACGCATACTTTCATACTCCCTAGCTTCTCTGACCATATATGGCGCTATCATGGAGCCGGGTGTGAAGAGAACATCCCCACCGGTTTCCATGTCTCCCTGTTCAATATCTGTATATATCATCACGGGAAAATCTCCCTGGATCACCTTGCCGAGTTCTTGGAATGTGATGAGAGCGTCGATTTTCTTTATATCTTTTAGTTCTTCCAACTCCCTTATCACCTTCACATCCTTTCCCCATAGCTCAAGGTGCTTTTGGATGCCTTCGACGACCTTGTGAGAACCCAGGATCACATACATTCATACACCTTTCTTATTCCAGCACCTGATCGAAGGAGTTCTTGATCTGCTGTAACTGATACCCTCCGAGAATGTTGGGGGGCAGAGACACGATAACGCATCCTCCGTGTTCGTTGGCCTTTGACTTTACGAAGTCCGTGAACTTCTGAATTTTCTCGAATTCAACGTAAGGCATCATCCGGTTCATCCCGCTCAGGAACATCAGGGAACCCTTGTTCTCTTTGAAGAACTCACCCACCACGCTTGCCAGTTTGTTGAGATTTCCCAAGCTGACCGTCTCGTATTCCACAGAGAGGTAAGAGCTTCTGCCGCCCTTTCCCAGGTAACAGTAAACAACGTTTTCATCTTCTCCCCTTGCATCGACTATAGCCGATATCCGCTCGTGGGTAACACAGAGACCCTTGCAATCTTCTGATACGTGCTGGAAGAAGATATCCAGGGATATTTCCGGTTTTCTTTCCATGAACAGGTACATATTTCCCCACCGCAATTCGGGTGCCTCGGAAGGGGTTCTATCCGAAGATCCCTCTTGTTCCTCCCAATCCATGAAAAAGGGTTCGCCCTCTATCTCGTATCTCCTGGTGCGAACATCCTGATAAAGTGTTCCTATCTTACCCTCCATGCGGCTTCTCAACTCCCACCCATCGTAACGGGAAAGCATACTCTTGGCACCCTTCCATCCTCTCTTCAAACCTTCCTCGTATCCCTTCATGTATGCTTCTATGAGCTTTTCCTTATCCATGGGCACCGCCTGGTTTCATCATCCTATGTACCTGAGGTGTTCCGATTTGTTCTCCTGACCCATATTGAATCCCAATTCCTGATCCATATCCATCACCTTGGATGTGATCTCCTCGACCTCCTTTGCCTTATCATCCAAGGCCTCGTATGATATGTCCTCTATGTTCAACATTGATGTCAGTATCTTGAGGACCTCCCTGGAGGATCCGGGGTCCACGAAATAACCCGAGGTTTCACCCATGAGGCATATTCCCGGTATGTCGTATAACTTCTCACCCAGGCCCAGGAACAAACCGCTGGCACCAACTATACCTGACGCCGGATGTTCCTTATCAAACACCACTCCGTGCTCTTTTGCCTCTTCCACAATATCCGGTCGATTGGCGGCTCCGAGAACCCTTGGTTTGGAAACCATGGAACCCTGGCCGTAACCTCCCAGTGCGAATATTGTCTCCACCTCGAATTCACTGCATATCTGTAGTATCCTATCGGTGATCATATACTGTCCCTGGGGTGTCATCCCCTGGTAATCTCCCGTGAGTATGATGATATCCTTTTTATCCTTACCCACTTCCGTGGCGTAATACAGCTTGTTACCAACCAGATCCGTCAAACCATCTTCCATCACCAATACCTGGGGTGGAAAGTAGATGGAGTATATCTCAGCCAGTAGGTCCGCCTCTAGCTCATCTATGAGGTGCTCGGCTGCCAGTTTACCCACGTTTCCCACTCCCGGAAGACCCTCTATCATCACGGGTTTCTTCAAATCCACTTCCTGAACGTACTTTACTACTATCTGATCCATGTTGTCATCTTCCTTTACATATCTTTTGTTTCCTGCGGTAGCTCCCGTAACGGTCCTCGGGAGAATACCTGGGTGGCTTTGGATTTACTGTCAGTCCTCCGCACTCCGGACAGTCGGTAGCCAGTGAATACCTGTTGCACAGGGAACATTTTCTTATCTTATTCATGCGTCATACCCGGCTGGTTCCGATTGCACGGGGAGATATTTAAGCCTTTTCGAAATCCTTTCCCCATAATATGGCCTTGTACTCGGGTATCACATCGTCGCAGAAAGCTTTCATGCCCTGGGAGGTCTTTATGTGTGTCATCATATTCTCTATCACCGGAAATGGTATCGTGGCTATGTCCACCCCCATCTCGGCACACTGTCTTACCTGGCGGTCGGTCCTTATGCTGGCTGCGATGATCTCCGTATCGAACCCATAGCGGTCATAGATCTGTTTGATGGACCAGAGCATATCCACTCCGGAAAAGAAGCCGTCGTCGTTGGCCCAATCGAACATCCTCATTATGTTGTGATCCCTATACACGATATCGTCAATTTTTTGCTCATGGATGGCGGTTTCGAGCTTCTTCTCCCACACTCTGACGGCCAGTTCTTCAGGATAGTAGGTGCCCTTGGGGTAATCAACCCCGCCCTTCAAACCTATCCGGTTCCGTATGTGATCGTCTATCCTGCCCACAAAGGGGCTCACGTAGTCCGCACCGGCCTTGGCCGCCATGAGGGCCTGATTTGGTGTCATGATGAGCGTGCTGTTCACCGGTATCCCCTTTTCCGACAGTACTTTGGTTGCCTTTATGCCTGCAAAATCGTCATCCCCGGGTTCCATGGATGTGTTCACGGGGACCTTTATGACCACGTTGTTGTTGATCCCGTTGAATTTGTCGTACAATACCTCGGCCTCGGTTATCATCCCTTCCATGGTTGTGGAAATCACCTCCAGGCTCACTGGGCCATCCACGGTCCGCAGTATATCCTTTATGTACTCTTCCAGACTGACTCCCTCTCCGGCGGATTCCACCGCCTTCTTTATCAAAGAGGGGTTTGTGGTAACTCCGTCAAGGATGCCCCATGACTCCGCTTCCTTTATCTCTTCTATTTTTGCCGTATCCACGAATATTTTCATCTTACGCACCTTCTATTTTCTCTTTATCACATCATGGGCGCTCTCCACGATGTGGTCCGCAGTGAGCCCGTACTTGTCCATGAGTTCCTCGCTTCCTCCGGATTCACCGAAGGTATTGGCCACGCCCACCCTTTTCATGGGTACGTGGTAATTCTCGGAAAGCACCTGGGATATGCCGCTGCCCATGCCCTGGGAAACCACGTGTTCCTCGGCGGTGACCACACCTCCGGTCTTCCTGGCCGACTCCACGATGATATCTTCATCCAATGGTTTAATGGTACTCATGTTGATTACCCTGGCATCGATACCGTGTTTTTTCTCCAGTATCTTGGCGGCCTTGAGGCATCGGGAAACCATTATACCGGTGCCTATGAGGGTAACATCATCACCATCCTTGAGCAGGGATGCCTTTCCCATACGGAATTCGTCATCCTCTTTTGTGATTATGGGTATGCTGGAGCGACCCAGGCGCAGATAAACCGGTCCGGTGTAATCCGCTATGGCTCTGGTTGCCTTTATGGTCTCGTTATAATCCGCAGGGGCGATCACCTTCATGTTGGGTAGTACCCTCATGAGGGCGATATCCTCCAGCATCTGATGTGAAGCACCGTCGCCCCCCACCGTGATCCCCGCATGGGTAGAAACTATCTTGACATTGGCCCTGGGATAGGCTATGCTCTGCCGTATCTGATCGTACGCTCTTCCCGTGGCGAACACCGCAAAGGTGCTTGCGAAGACGGTCTTACCTGACATGGCCAGTCCCGCGGCGATACCCATCATGTTCTGCTCGGCGATACCCGCGTTGAAGAACCGCTCAGGAAACTCACCACCGAACTGTTTTATCTTGCAAGAACCGCAGAGGTCGGCACCGATGGCAACTATGTTGTCCCTTTCCCTTCCTAACTCCACCAATGTCAGCCCGTATGCGTCTCTCTGCTTTGCCATTTCCCACATGTTCAAGCACCTCCCAGCTCTTTCAGGGCGATCTCAAGCTGCTCGTCATCGGCGGCCTTTCCGTGGAATGCCAAAGAGCCTTCCATAAAGGTCACACCCTTGCCTTTGATGGTGTGAGCTATGATCACAGAGGGTTTCCCGTCTATATCCTTGGCCCGACCTACTGCTTCCGCTATTTCACCAATATCGTGACCGTTTATCTCCTGGGTATGCCATCCGAAGGCCCTCCATTTGGAAACGATTGGCTCTATGGACAGCACGTCTTCGGTGGAACCGTCGATCTGGAGCTGGTTTCTGTCGAGGAACACTATCATATTATCCAGTTTATGATGGCTGGCGAACATCGCCGCTTCCCATATCTGTCCGGACTGTACCTCACCGTCTCCCAGGATGGCATATATCATGTGAAGCTCCCTATCTATCTTGGCCGCCAGCGCCATGCCGCATGCTATGGACAGCCCCTGACCAAGCGAGCCCGTGGATGCGTCGATGCCGGGTACCTTGAGCATGTCCGGGTGCCCCTGAAGTCTCGATCCCAGCTTTCTTAGTGTCATCATCTCTTCCACGGGAAAGTACCCCGACTCCGCCAGAACTCCATAGAGTGCCGGAGCCCCGTGCCCTTTGCTGAGTACGAAACGGTCCCGGTCTTTCCATCCAGGCTCATCCGGCCTGTGTTTCATGATCTCAAAATACAATGTCGTGATTATATCCGTCGCGGAAAGCGAACCTCCAGGGTGTCCTGACCCTGCTGCGTGGGTACTTTTAACCACGTGGATCCTGACCTTCCTTGCGATCTCCTCCAATTCTTTGATCCTTGTTTTATCGAGTTTTGCCATCTACTAAATCTCCTGATACCTTGGGATGATTGCCTAAAGGCCTATCCTTTATTATCTTTTTCGATTGGGGCTCAGGTAAATTTCGTGGAAAATATGCACACGGGAAAAGATAAGGGACCTTTTCACCTTCTGAACTGATGTTTTGAGACTTTCAAAGAGACGGTCCTTTCACCTCTCTGCATGATGTAGGGAGAACTTATCGAGAAAAAGGGCATATATCAAACGCTGATTGCGGAGCATATATCAAACGGTGTTTGCACTAAAAGTGGGAAAATCAAACGCTGATTGCGTGTGAACGCCGTTTGACAGGGTGGTGGTGCAGAGCGGGAGGTGAGCGGGGACGTCTTGGAGACGCTGGGTCCCGGGGGGATCAAACGCTGATTGCGTGTGAACTAC
>SLLU01000098.1 GCA_007133925.1 Candidatus Halarchaeoplasma halalkaliphilum
CCGTCGCTGATGTCCTCATGGGTTCTCCCCTGATCATCACTCACTCTCGCCCGGACCGTGCATTCCGTGCTGTGCACGTTGTGGACGGTCCATGAAAAAGTCCCGGTATCAGGTATGCCCGATGCCATGTTTATCCAAGGAGAGGAGGGGTCAGTTCTATACCACAGGTCCACATGAGATACGGGATCATCTCCCGGGGTGGTGACCCATGTTACATCTTCCACGGTACCCGCCACAAAAGTTTCACCACCATTGGGTCTGGTAAGTTGGATCTCCGGAGGGTCACCGGTAACGGAATATTCCAAGTCGATGCGACGTCCCCATTCACTTCCTATGGAGAACTCCTCGGTGTATGTCCCGACTGTCACGGAAAAAGTGTGTGATAGGGTGTATCCGTGTTCCACCAGATTGCCGTAGTTCAATTCGTAATAACCATTGCCGTCCGTATCGATATAAAGTGTCTCGAGTGTGTTTATATTCTCCAGTGTGACCGTTACACCCATCACCGGATCTCCCAGGGTATCCTCCACATTCCCGTACAGTATGTATGGGATAGGCGGAAACTGGTGATTTGTGCCATCACCAAGGTCCACATCTGCAACCCTTGCTTGATATACCAGGGATTCATCAACATCCAGGTTTATGGTCATTATGTTATCCGTGCTGGGATAGAATTGTCCCCCCCCTGTATCCAGCTCGTACACGAAGGATTGGATGCCGAGTACCCCGTAGGTCCAATCAGCTGCGCCTCCGGTGGCACCGTATCCTATCTCCTCATGGGGCTGTCCGTAACTGTAGTGTTGGTTGGTATCGCCCATACGACTAGTAAGGGAGGTCATATGGGACGCCGTGCCCCTGTACCAGCTGTCGTGGGGTGACGGGTCTGAAGTATACATCAGAGGGATGAGGAGGGTTCCGGCATAACTGTGTATGTTCTGGTATGAATCGATGCTGTTTGCCAGTATGAAATCCCGCAGGTATTTGTTCTCGTACTCGGAGAAGGGCGCTTCACCCTGATAGGCATCATTGCCCGGATCGCTACTGGCCCCTCCCCACATGATATCCCAATTGCGGTTAAGGTCCACGCCCACAGCATCCGTGGGGGTTGAATCGTTCCTGTTCTTTCGCCACCAATCCCCCCTTCCACCCACGCCATCACCATCGAATATATATCCATCAGGGTTCTGCATAGGCATCACGTATATCCTCCGGTTGTTCAAGAGCCAGTAGATGGTCTCGTTGGTATCGTATTCGTATAATAACCTCCACATTAGGTATGAAGAAACCTGATTACCCGACCATTCCCTTGCATGCATGTTGCCATCTATGAGTACACCGGGTTTGTAATCCACCTGGGTATCCTCGTCGGATGTTACCTCCAGCACCCACAGGTCCCGTCCTTCCCACGAAGAGCCGATGTTTATATTGGATACCAGATTTGGGTATTCGACCACAAGATCATCGTACCAGGAGTACAGCTCGCTAACACTGGGATAGTGATTTGGGAACGGATATGGGGATCGTTCCCCTCCGGATTCGAACACTGATGTTCCATCCAACACTCGGATGTTATCTACTAAAAGTCCCATGGATTCTATCCTGGCCAGAGATGAGGCGGGGCCTTGTACGAACACATCCATACCATCCCTGTGGATCAACGTGGCCCCGGCAGTGTTTATGGAGTTGATATCCCCCAGATGGTTTATCCGTACGTTGGCTGTAACATAGGTCGTATCAGATTCACCATAATAGGTGATCCCCGAAAAGAGCGCGAGCACAAATAATAACCCTACAACTAGGATTCCGCATTTTTTTGCTTCTTTAAACATTTATTTCCTCCATTCGTCTAGATGAATAGCAGTAGTATACTGTTGCCAAACTAATTAAGTTTTGTGATGCACATCAGTTAAAACTGTTTAGGGCATGTATAATAATATATAACTGGCCCCGTATTGATGACTGCTTACCAAAACTTTAAACCCCATTATCTCTCTATCCTGAACCCGTGAATACATATGACTAAGTTTATCATAATCACGGGCGGTGTTTTATCCGGACTGGGCAAAGGTATCGTAACCTCTTCATTGGGTATGCTTTTGAAATCACATGGGTTCAAGGTCACAGCTATCAAGATGGACCCGTATCTCAACTGCGACGCAGGTACCATGAACCCCTTTGAACACGGAGAAGTATACGTATTGGATGACGGGACAGAAGCGGACCTTGACCTTGGGAATTACGAAAGGTTCTTGGATACTGAGCTTTCAGGCGATGATAACATCACCACCGGTAAGGTATACAGAAGTGTTATAGAAAAAGAAAGGGCCGGAGAATATCTGGGAAAGACCGTGCAGATAATCCCCCATATAACCGATGAGATCAACCGGAGGATATGGAATGTGGCTGATGAGGACGATTTCGATATCGTACTGATAGAGATGGGGGGGACTGTGGGAGATATAGAAAGTTCGCCGTTCTTGGAAGCCTCGAGGCAGTTACACATGGAGGTAGGGGATGAAAATTTAATATTCGTGCATACCACACTGGTACCTGTGATGAATGTTGTTGGCGAACAGAAGACCAAGCCCACACAACATTCGGTGAAAGCCTTGAGGTCCATAGGTATCTCTCCAGATATAATCGTGGGACGCTCCGATGTGGAGATGGAGCCTTCCACCAAAAGAAAGATATCCCTTTTCTGCGATGTTCCCCAGGAAGCGGTGATCAGCTCACCCAACGCAGATAACATCTACAGGGTTCCTCTAATACTGCATAACGAGGGGCTGACGGACTACGTTATGAAGAAACTCGAGCTAAAAAAGAAAAACGGTTTTGACGAGTACATGGATAGATGGCAGCATTTCCTTGCAGACTTTGAAAACCCCACATCGGAATTGACCGTGGCCCTGGTTGGCAAATATTGTGATCTGGAAGATGCCTATGCCAGCCACGTAGAGGCCTTGAATCACTGCGCATCGGCTACAAAAACCAGGATTAATATCCGTTTCATGGAGTCTGAGGATTTCGAAGAGATATCTGCAGCTTCAGAATTGCTCAATGATGTGGACGGTGTTTTGATCCCCGGAGGTTTCGGTACTCGAGGGATAAAGGGGAAGATGAACGCTATAAACCATGCCCGGACCCATGGAATACCCATACTCACCATCTGCTTGGGATTCCAGATATCCGTGATCGAATTTGCAAGGAACGTGCTTGGGTATGAAAGTGCGAACAGTTCCGAATTCGATCCCAAGACAGAACATCCTGTGATAGACCTTTTGCCCATGCAGAGGGGGATAGACAAGATGGGCGGTACCATGAGACTCGGTGCCGAGAAGGTGATCATAAACGAGGGGACCAAAGCTCATGGGATATACGGTCTAACCGAGATTCAAGAGAGGCACCGACACAGGTACGAGGTGAACCTGGATTACATAGATGAGTTCGAAACCAATGGGATGATATTTAGCGGGAAATCCTCCAACAGCAAAAGGATGGAGATACTGGAGATCAAAGACCACCCATTTTTTATGGGTTGCCAATTCCACCCTGAATTCAAATCCCGACCCCTGGATCCTGCACCCCTGTTCTTGGATTTCGTAAAAGCCATGATCAAAGAGAGAGATGGAAAATGAAGATAGATGTTGTAGATAACGGCGGGCAGTGGACCCATAGAGAATGGAGAGTACTCCGATATCTGGATGTGGATTCGGACATAATCCCCAACACAACTCCCCCCGAGGATATTTTCACCCAAGGTCTGGTCCTTTCGGGAGGTGCGCCCACCATATCTGATACGAACTTGAAGTTGGGCGAAACGGACGGATACCTTGAATTGGGTATACCTGTATTGGGTATATGTGTGGGTGCCCAGTACATCGCCAGATACTTCGGTGGCCGTGCAGGGCCCGCTGCTTCTCCCGAGTACGGAAAGACGGAGGTCCGTATCCTAAAAAAGAACGATCTTTTCATGAACTTACCCGACAGATTCGTGGCATGGGAATCACACAACGATGAGATAAAGGACCTCGGTAATGATCTAGAACTCTTGGCCTCCTCGGAAACCTGTAACGTTCAGGCTTTTAAGCATGTGGACAAAAAGATATACGGCCTACAGTTTCACCCGGAAGTCGAACACACCGAATACGGGTTGGACATCTTCAAAAATTTTGTAAGGGTCTGCGAGAAGAACTAGAGTAACTTTTCCAAGAAGTACCTGTGTATGCGTGGATCCCTTGTCAACTCGGGATGGAATGAAAAGGACAGTATATTGTTTTGCTCCACCCCAACGAGCTTATCCTCAAAGGTAGCAAGTACCCGGGCACGAGAAGAAGGCAGTAGTTCCATGGACGGTGCCCTTATGAATACAGCATGAAATCCTTCCGCTATGCCTTTGATGTTCATGTTAGACTCGAAAGACTCCCTCTGTCCCCCGAAGGCATTCCGTTTTACGGATACCTCAACCGAACCTAGTAGTTTAGTACCCGACCGGCGTACCGCCTCGTCCCCTTCAGAGGCGAGGAGGACCGCTCCCGCGCAGGTCCCCATGACTGGTATCCCCTGTTCGATCCTGCTTAGGATCTCCTTCCGCAAGTTCAAAGTGTCCATTATCCGCGATATAGTACTACTTTCTCCGCCAGGTATAACCAGGGCATCGATTTGATGTATGTGGTTCGCATTCCTTACGATATCCACGGTCCCCCTCACACCCATGTCTGAAAAGGCCCTCTCGAATGCACCGACGTGTTCCGACACTGCCCCTTGAACACCTAGTATTCCGATACGCATGGGCTCCACAATGAAAAAACTCATATTAACGTTTAGCGCAAAATGAACGATAACTTTAAACACCAAGACCTTAATTGGCCGAACATAACTAACGTGTTGGTAATCCGATGTGCGGGATAATAGGCATTATGGGAACAGGTAAGGCGTCGTCGGAACTATACTATGGTCTTTTTGCAATCCAGCATAGGGGCCAAAACGGTGCTGGCATGTACGTACATGACGGTGAAAAAGGTGCCATGCATAAGGGTCCGGGATTGGTGGGAGAGGTTTTCAACAAGTCCATCCTCAATAGGCTTCAAGGAAGCAATGGTCTGGGGCACGTCAGATACCCCACCATCGGTTCCGATGTTGAAAGAGATGCCCAGCCCTTCGTAATTTCGGAACCGGTTGAGATCGCCATGGTCCACAACGGGAACATCGTTAATGTTGATCAACTTGCTAAGAAACTGGAATGCACGCTGGAATCCGAATGCGATCTAGAGGTAATACTGGCCCTTTTTTCCCACGAATTGTGCAAGGAAGACGAACTCACAAAGGAGAGTGTATTCTCGGCGGTGGGTAGGACCATGGACCGTTTGAACGGGAGTTACTCGGTGGTGGCATTGATACATGGTATAGGCATGCTCTTCTTCCGGGATCCCCACGCAATAAGACCCATGGTATACGGGGGAAAAAGGACCCTGGATGGTGTGAGCTACGCGGTAGCATCCGAGAATATCGTATTGGATATACTTGGATACGAGATAATCCGTGATATCAGGGGCGGAG
>SLLU01000028.1 GCA_007133925.1 Candidatus Halarchaeoplasma halalkaliphilum
CAATACGCCCTTGAGTTCGTGGCGGATATCCCGGGGGTGGATGCAGTGGATCCCGAAGGTACTTTTCTACTGTGGTTGGACTTCAGGGGTTTAGGCCTCGAATCCGATGTGTTGAATGATCTCCTGGTGAACCAAGGAAAAGTGGCTCTGATAGACGGAAGCAAGTTCGGCGGTCCCGGCTTCATGAGGCTTAACCTCGCCTGTCCCAGGGATACACTCAAAGAGGGATTGGAGAGGATAAAAAGGGCGGTTACTCAACCCCTCCAGTGATAGTTAGGAGTATCCTCGGTTATCTCAACGTTGTGGGGATGACTCTCGTTCTTCCCCCCTTCGCTGATCTCATATACTATCGTCTGACGTATCTCACCCATGTTCCGGGCACCCAGATGGCCCATGCAGGATTGTATACCGCCTATGATCTGATGCAGTACTTCCGAGAGGGTTCCCTTGTAGGGGACCAGACCTTCGACCCCTTCAGGTATATAATCTTCTCTGCTCTCAAAATGTTGTCCGTACCTGTTCTTTTCCCTAACCTCCAGGGCGGATATGGATGCCATTCCCCTGTACTCCTTATACTTCCTACCTCCCCTGAAGACAATCCTTCCGGGAGATTCTTCGGTACCCGCCAGCATGTTGCCCAGCATCACGCAATCAGCACCCACGGCAAAGGCCTTTGCAGCGTCACCGCTGTAACGGATACCACCATCGGCCACGACGGACACTTCGTCCCCTGCCTCACTGTAGGCGTTCATTATGGCCGTTATCTGGGGCACACCTATACCAGAAACTATACGGGTGGTGCATATGGATCCGGGTCCTATGCCCACGCGCAATGAATTAGCCCCGGCATCAATGAGGGCCCTGGCACCCTCTGGTGTGGCGATATTGCCTGACATTATATCGACGTCGAAACTGCCACGGACATCCTTTGTAGCTTCGATCACCGCTTCGCAATTTCCATGGGCAGTGTCTATGACGATGATATCTATCCCGGCTTCCACAAGGGCTTCTATCCTGTCGAATTCGTCAGGCCCAGTTGCGGCACCCACCAAGAGCTGACCGTTTTCGTCCATGGTCGCCTGGGGCTGCTGTTTCTTTTTCTCGATGTCTCTAACTGTGATCAACCCCACCAGCTTCCCATCCTTGTCCACAAGGGGCAGTTTCTCTATCTTGTTCTTGTTGAGTATGGATTTGGCTTCACTGATCTCGGTTTCTGGCCCAGCGGTGATCAGGTCTGACGTCATTATATCCTCAACCCTCTTGTGAAGTTCCGTTTCAAACCGCAGGTCTCTTTTTGTGACTATCCCTATCAACTTACCGTCTTTGATAACGGGTAAACCTGAGATGTCCTTGTTTCGCATGAGCTCCTTTGCTTCCAGGGCCGTTATATCCTGTGTTATCGTGTATGGATTTCTGATGACCCAGTTCTCGGACCTTTTCACTTTCTTTACCATCTCCACCTGTGTTTGGATGTCCATATTACGGTGTATTATGCCCAATCCTCCCTGTCTCGCCATGGCGATGGCCATCTTGCTACCGGTCACCTTATCCATGGGTGAGCTAACGATCGGGACTTTCAATTCTATTTTATCGGTGAGCCTGACGGTGGTATCTATTTCGTCTCTTTTAAGATCGGTGAATCTTGGGATCAGCAAGATATCATCGTAACTGAGGCCTTTTTCGATCTTCATGGTAATCGAGTTCTTCAGTACGATTGATAAATAAGTATTTTTCTTAAGAAGTTACCCTTTTGGGATAATCGAAACTCAAAGTTCCCTGGAATCCTTTTCCACCAGTTCTACGTTCTCAAAGAGTTTAACCTTGAATATGCGATTTGCCTTGGAGTGGATTATCTCAACGATACCTCCGTCATCCTCCAATGAGATCTTGCCGATATCCTGGTCTCTGATACCGTATTTGTTGAGTTCCCGCACTATATCCCACTTGGTGAAGTCCTTTTCACTGGAGAATCGGAAGGGTACCATACCGAATATGTCGGCGTTCTCCCTGTAATCTATACGTTCCCTCACCTTTCCGGCCCTTTTCAGTTCCAGTTCTTTGAGGTCCTTTTCCACGAACTCCTCGATCTCATCGAGAAAATGGAGTTCGTCCCCGCTCACGAAGGTGACTGCCTTCCCTTCTTTATCCAATCGACCGGTGCGGCCTATCCGATGTACGTAGTCCTTGTGATACTGGGGTATATCGTAATTGACCACGTGGGTGATGTTTTCAACGTCTATGCCCCTGGCGGAAACATCCGTGGATATGAGTATATCTATCCTGCCGCCCTTGAAGTCATCCATGGTTTTTGTCCTTGCGGCCTGGGTCATATCCCCGTGCATGGCATGGGCCTTGTATCCCAATCTGCGCAATTTATCAACGAGTGTTTGAGTCCATATCTTGGTGTTACAGAATATCAGGTATTTACCTGGCTCGTTGTCTAAAAGGGAAGAAAGTTTTGCCAATTTGTTTATCTTCCCAACCCTTATGAAATACTGATCCACACCCTTGGCTGATATGTCATCCTGTGATAGTCTGAGTATGCAGGGATCGTCCATGTATTTCTTACCCAGGGTTATTATGGGGTCCGGCATGGTGGCGGAGAATATCATGATACGCCTTTGTTTTGGTATCCTGGAAATTATCCAAGATATGTCTGGAAGGAATCCCATATCCAGCATCCTGTCTCCCTCGTCAAGGATGAAAAATTTGAGATTGTCCATCTTCAGATTACCCCTTTTCATCAGATCGATGACCCTACCGGGGGTACCGGCCACGAAGGACGCTTTGGGGAGTTTGTTCACCTGCTTTTCTATGCTTGCCCCACCGTATATGGCTACGGTGCCGACACCGTGGGCTTCGGCGAAAACCTTTGCCTCACTTTCCACCTGCTGTGCCAGTTCTCTTGTGGGTGCCATCACGATGGCTTCGATCCCTCCGGAACCCTTGATCCCCTCGAATATGGGTATGAGAAACGCAAGGGTTTTCCCCGAACCGGTCCTGGCCTGAACGATAGTATCCTTCCCCTCAAGGGCTGGGGGTATGGATTCGTATTGCACCTCTGTGGGGTTTTCGAACCCTCCCTTTTTCAGGGCGTTCAACGTTTTATCACTTAAATCAATATCCTCGAATTTGTTTACCATGATACTTACTCTCGTTATTTGTGTGATATTAGGGTCACTCTTCTTCCGCTTCATCCTCGGAACTATCTTCTTCCAGCTCTTCGGCCAGTGCCTTGGATTCCTCTTCCAGGTCAGTTTCCTCTATGACCTCTTCCTGGGGTTTTTCGACTTTTCCCTCGTACTCCTCGACGAATCTTATGAGCTTGATTTCCGTGTGTCTCCGTATATCTCCAACCACCTGATACTTGACTATGAACCAGCCCTGTCCGTACTTGCATTCGTCGGGGATGATCACTTCCAGGGTATCTTCTTCCAATTTGATTTGGAATTCTTCCTGACCGTAGATCTTATCCAGGATCGCCTTGATCTTTTCTTCCACTGTCTCGGCCTTTCGGTGTATGGTGTAATCCACCTTCAAGGTCTTTCCCGCCAGGGGGTGATTGAAATCAACACGTACCCTACCTGCAGATGTCTGTATGATGGTCCCGGTACGTTCTTCCATCTCCACTTCGCCACCGAGTACCACATCCACGCCCTTTCTCTCAAGTTCCCTTCTGCTGAACAGTTCGATCATGCTCGCATCTCGTACACCCACACCCTTTTCCGGAGGTATCTCAACGGATCTCTCCTCTTCAAATTCGGCATCCAGCATATCCTCCTCGAATCCCTCCATAAGGCTACCCCGTCCTATCTCGGCTACCCTGGGTCCGTAGGTTGATTCCTCATCGTAGATCTCGTGTTCGTGAGCCTTTTCTTCGTTAGTCGTTCTAAAAAGCAGTGCTTCATCGCCCTCGTCTTCGGGCAATATCCATATGTCAAAGTCTACATATACCAAGTCTCCTTCTTCCATTTGAGACACCTTTAGGCCATGGTACATGCAGGTCCTTTTTAAGCATTTTGTACCAAACACGGATTATTCAGAGAGAATCCACGAATTTTTTCAACTCGGCCAAATGCTTTTTTTCAGCCACATCCTTATCTTTCAAGCTCAAAGTGGACTCTGGTGTACGACCGCACGTATCCTTTATGTTATCGAAAGTCTTTGATTCCCCACCACCGCCGTGGGTACAGAAGAAAGCGGTGCGTTGGAACTGACCTTTTCGGGTTTCGGTATAGGTCCTCAGGGCAGGGGTCATCTTACCGGCCCAAACCGGTGTACCTAAGATAACCAGGTCGTAATCTTTAGGTTCGTGCTTAACATCCCCTATCTCGGTTCTTTTTTCTGTCAGTGCATCCTTACCTGCTATGAGATACCCCATCTTACCGTCCCTGTTCTTTTTATCCAAGAGGTCCTCTATTTCGCACTCCATACCTTTACCGATCAGTATATCCCGCATATCTCCTGCAACGGTCCTTGTTACACCCGTTCTCGAGTAAAACGATATCAATACCTTCATGGCCGACCATGGCAACCTACATATTTCAACATATCCCTGCAGATGTTCCGGTAACCTTATCCTATAGTCCCCATATTCACCGAACATGGAGTTCAAGATATCGCCGGTACTTAATGCGGATCGCCTCATGGACAAGGCTTACCGCAGAGCAGCCAAGGTGAGAAAGAGGGGGACTGATAAGGAAGATGGTTACAGAAAAACAGTTTCCGCCAAACTGTTAAAGATATCAAAGATACTGGAGGACACTCTGAAACGTTACGAGGAGAGCTTTCCTTCATTCGATCAACTCCCACCGTTCTACAAGGATACCATACACATCCAGCAGGATCTGGATCGGGTTAAGAAAAGCATCGGTGCGGTGAACTGGGCCCGGAGAAAGATCAAAGGGGCCATCATGGAGGATATGAGGAAACTGAGGAACTGCACCACCGTGGATGAGATGGAGAAGGTGCGAAAAAGCGCATACGGCCGCACATCTTCTTTTTTGAATCAGGTGAACCATGATCTCGAGTTTCTCGAGGAAGTGCGGAAGAGATTGAACTCCCTCCCGGACATACGTATGGACATGCCAACGGTGGTGGTGGCAGGGGCTCCCAACGTGGGGAAATCCCAGTTGGTATCCAGCATATCCACGGGAAAACCTAAGATCGCGGTCTATCCATTCACAACCAAAGAAGTGGGTGTTGGACATTTCTACGCCGAAGGTCTCCTCTGCCAGCTAGTAGATACCCCCGGTCTCCTTGACAGGCCTATGGAAGAGCGTAACCCCATAGAACTGCAGGCGATAAAGGCCATCGATGCCCTGGCGGATCTGCTGGTGTTCGTATACGATCCATCCGAGACGTGCGGTTACCCCATGCCCGAACAGAAGGCGCTCTTGGCGGATATCCGCGAATCATTTCAAAAAACCGAACTGATACTGGTTTACAACAAATC
>SLLU01000009.1 GCA_007133925.1 Candidatus Halarchaeoplasma halalkaliphilum
AGGCGAATTCGATATCAGCGGGGTTGAAGCCCACTTCGAATATGGCGCGCCCCGTTTCGCCGGTGGCTATAGTACCGATATTATCACCATCGCGGCTTAGGGTTACCGTTGCACCCATTACTGCGTTGCCATCGGTGTCTACAACAGGTCCTACTCTTATCTGCCTGGGACTACCTACCGGAAGTTGGATTTCGCCACTGTTGATGCCCGGGAATTCCTGATCGAATGGTTCTTCGAGATCATCGTGTTCGATGTATGCTTTGAATTCGAGATCTTCAGCGTTCTTGTAATCCGCCTTTAAGGTAACGATTCCATCAGTGTCCGTGAATCTCGTTCCGATTAACTCCTCTTCGAGAAAGTGCATGTGGTAAAGAGTTACTTCCAGTCCAGCCAAGGGTCTGCCGCCTCTATCTACTATGGGTCCCACGGTGATCGTTGGTATCGATTCCATGGTAACCACTATGTTATCCACACTTGTGGTCATGAGGTCACTTATATAGTCTCTATGTGTCACAGATACCCAAACCTGTTCCTGTGCGGTAAGGAGAACTGTCTTGAAGCCGGTGGCAACTCCGTTTGAATCGGATTGCATGTATGCTGTCCATCCTCCGGGTATGCCCAGCTCTGTTTGAGATACTCCTACATTGACGCCCTGTATCGGGTTTCCTCCGGTATCTTGGACTTCAATATCAAAGGCAGCTACGTAGATGGTTTCACCGGGTTTTACGGTGACTCTCCTTCCTGTCCAGCCGTCTTTACTCAGTGTAACTGTGAAATCTACTCCTTCCGGATGATAAGATATCACATAGAATTCCGTCAAACCGTCTGTTCCTGAGTGTCCAACACCAACACCATCCACGAGTACTTGATACCCCTGGAGCGGGTTGCCGTTCAGGTCTACTAAGGGCCCTATGTTGAAGTACAATGGGTCCGCGGTCAGGAATATCCTTTCGGAATAGGATCCTACGAAGGTCGTGGTCTTGGGGTTGTACTCTTCGTGGGTTATCTGAACCTGGAACTCTATGTCCCACGGTTTTTCTCCGATCTGGAATGAATAATATCCCTGGGGGTTTGTTACAGCTTCACCACCAGGAGGTGGATGTTGTCCATCGTCGCCCCATGTGATCAAAAGATTAGCACCGTCCACTGGTACTGGGCTTTCATCTCCTTCTTGGAACACGATATCACCGATGGTCACAGTCCATTCTGTGCGAGGCACCAGCTCTACGATCTCTTCGGGACCGGTGAAGGTACCTTCCACTATCTCGTAATCTCGATGGTTCACAACATAGTCAAAGACTGTGGTGGAGACATCGACGGGGTGCACGAAGAATGTATCTCCGTCCGCATTGGTTTCGAAACTCCTGTCCCAATAGGTCGGTGGCGTTGTTTGCCCCCTGTTAAGGGATGAAACCGAAACGTATGCACCTTCTACCGGACTGTCATCTTCGGAATCGATGGTGGTCAAGGTTTGGATCATGAATTCTTCAGTACCTCCGTATATGGTTCCTCCGCTGTATTCCAATACCGCCCTGTATTCGTATAGGGTGTGGGGGTCCAATCCGGTAAGTTCGAAATCATGGAATTGTTCCCATCCGTCCTCACCGACAACTTCTGAGGGCTCAAAGGTGGCATCAGCAACCCGTATCCATGTTTCACCGGCCTCTGCGTACTCGAAATAAACATCAACGGACTCCACGACGGTCGTGAGTTCAGCATGTATTCCCGCTGAAGTCTTGGTTGTACTTGTGGTCGCCAGATGCGTTATTATGGTGGGAACCGGGATTATGAAGCTTCTGACCGCACTGTAATCAATGAACTCGCCGTATTCCACACCCGCTCTGAACTCATAGGTAACATATGGGTCTATACCCGTAAGATCATATTCCTTAGCACCTGGCTCAGTGACGGTTTCACGTCCAACTTCGATCCAATCGGTTTCTCCTTCCTCTCTATACTCGAAGAAGACATCGATCTCATCCTCAGCTCCCAATGTGTACTCCGCAAAGAGTGTTACCTGATCTGCCATGATATTATATGCATCTCTGGTTCTTATGGTGGGTGGTGAGAACACACGTACCTCGAGAGACCATGTTGCACTAAGACCATAATCCTCAAGAGTTTCCCAAACCTCGAAATCAAAACTGATGACATCTCCGTTGGTCACTTTGGGCCCTACGGTTCCGAAGGGGAATCCATCTGCCATGGCATCCAACTTTAACAGGACCCAGTGATATCCCGCATCGATCTCGGCATGTTCTTCCAAGGGTATCTCGAGCCAATCTCCAGGTGCGGGGCTTTCTACCTCTTCGGTCTGGGCAACCAGGTCTCCTGGTGCTCCATCACCGTTCGTATAAATAAATCCCTGTACTGCGTTTACGGGTTGATATGGGAAATAAGCTATATCACGCACTTCACCCGCAGGCAGCTCTACGATGATCGCTCCGTACCATATGCCTTCACCAGCACCGATAGCGTTATCCGCTGGAGATCTATGTGGTGCGTTATACAGGTAGTACCAGTCTCCCATGTACTCCTGAAGCTCATCACCGCCTTCGTTCAACTCCGCGCCTTCAAAGGTGCTTATACCATGCATGCTTTCGATCGCCGGACCCTGTGCTACTGTAGGTCCAGGTACTGTCATTAGGGCCGCAAATCCTGCAAATACCAAGATGAATGCAACCACTAATGCCTTCAATCTTGCACTTTTCTTTTCGTTCATATATATCTAAGCCTCCTAATTTGTCTATCTAAGAGAAAACTTCTGTGTATTTATATTTTGTGCTATTTTTCCGGGATAATTTAACCCTGGTATAAATAGGGGCACTATTTCACGCGTTTTTTTTGTCGGCAATCAGCCCTTCATGACACCCAAGGGGATCATCTTGGCCACCAGGCGTGAAAGACCGGCGTTGTGTGTGACACCCACCACCTTGCTTACGTCCTTGTAAGCCCCGGGGTTCTCCTCTTCCAGCACCCTATCGCTGGCTGCCCTTACGTATATGCCCTTGTCAGACATCTCTTTTTTCATCTGGGCAGCCCTGAACACCTTTCTTGCCCCGGTCCTTGACATCACCCTGCCTGCACCGTGGCATGTTGAGCCCCAGCTCAGGTCCATGCCTGTATCCACACCCCTGAGGAGATAACTGGCCGTTCCCATATCTCCGGGTATTATGACCGGCTGTCCAACATCTCTGTACATCTTCGGGACCTCCTTTCTTCCCGGTGGAAAGGCCCTGGTGGCCCCTTTCCTGTGTACCATGACCTTCTTTCTTTTACCATCCACGTCATGCTTTTCTATCTTGGCGATATTGTGGCATACATCGTAAACCAGATCCATACCTAGGTCATGGGCGTCTTCCCGGTATACCTTCTCAAAGCTCTCCCGTACCCAGTGGAGTATCATCTGTCTATTGGCCCATGCGTAGTTGGCTCCGCAGGCCATGGCCGCAAAGTAATCTTTCCCCTCCTTTGAATCCACTGGTGCGCAGGCCAGCTGTCTGTCCGGCAACTCTATACCGTATTTGACCACGGCTCTTTCCATCTCCCTTATGTAATCCGAGGCTATCTGATGACCGCAACCCCTCGAACCAGTATGTATCATGACCACTGTCACCCCTTCTTCTATCCCGAAGGCCTTGGCCGCCTTCTCATCGTAGATCTCATCCACCTTCTGTATCTCGAGAAAATGGTTACCGCCTCCCAAAGTACCCAGCTGGGGTTCTCCCCTCTGCTTTGCCTTACCGCTCACCCTGCCGGGGTCCGCCGCATCCATACTCCCTTGGTCCTCTATCCTTTCTATATCCTTGTCCCAGCCGAAACCCTCCTCCACAGCCCATTGTGCGCCCCTGTCCAGGACCTGGTTCAATTCTCCCCTTTTCAGATCTATCTTCGCCTTTTTCCCTATCCCCGCAGGTACGTTATCGTACATCTCGTCTATGAGTTTCCTAACGTCTTTAATGACTTCTTCACCCGGTATGTTCGTTCTCACCAGCCTTACGCCGCAGTTTATATCGTACCCCACTCCCCCCGGGGATATCACACCGTCTTCCATATCCATGGCAGCCACACCTCCTATGGGAAAACCGTATCCCCAGTGTATATCGGGCATGGCTAGTGAGGCACCGATTATCCCCGGCATGGCGGCCACGTTTGCCACCTGCTCCGGTGCATTATCTTTTTTGATGGATTCTATCATCTCTTCATCGGTGAATATCCTCCCGTTAACCCTCATACCCTTTTTGTATTCCCTTGGGATCTCGTAAACATAGTTACCCTTCTTTTCCAAAGCTCCGTTCCATCTTTTACTCATCTTTCAACACCTCTTTTAAAGCTGCACATGTATCTCATTATGAAGTAATTTTTGGTCAGTCCAGTATATCCGTTATTTTTTTTGCGGTGGAAGGACCGATCCCCTTCACCTCCATGAGCTCCTTTTCATCCGCAAGGAAAACCTTCCTAACACTTCCGAAATGTTCCAGGAGCCTTTCAGCCATGGTGGCAGAAATATTCGGTAGCCCCTCGAGCACGTATCTCTTGGTATCCCCGGTGCTCATGCTCTGCTTGTCCTTTCTTACGGAGCTGTTTGCTTTGCCCTTTGTCCTTCTTTTGGACAGGGCCATCAATATCCCTGCGGTCTCTTTTTCGTCCTCCGCCCTGAACACGGTGATCCTGAAATCCGCGACCAGGGATGCCAGGGCCCCGTAGATGGCTTTTTCGTTTATGTTCCTCTTTCCGTGCAGACTTCCTCCCTCTATGATCATGATGGGATTGGGATAGTCCCTGGAGAGCACCTTGGCCTGGGAGAACAGTCTCCCGTCCATGAGGGATTCCAGAAAATCATGTGTGCTCTTTCTCTCCACGGCCATATCCTCGGAAATCACGTAGTCTCCGGAAGAGAGGGTTTCCGTCCTTATGGTGAAGCCTTGCCTGGCAAGCTCCATAACCACCCTGCCGTTCTGCTCCCTAACGTCAACGGTTATATCCGGTGAAGGTTCCGTATCCTCTACCTTGAATTCCGTTAGTGAACGCTGCTTTTTGTCAACCCTTTTTGCTTGTATACCCATCAATTCTTTCTTGCTCTTCTTTTTGACCACTTTGAACTCTTTCTCGTCCATGGAAACATCCACCTTAACCTTGCCTTTGAGATCATCTTTGAGCTTGTTTAGGCTCCGCCACATGGTCTTTTCCTTACCCCTGCTAGACCAGTAATATGCCTCGTCTCTGGTATTTTTTGTTATGAGTATGACCACTTTTCCCTTCCTGGTCCTTGCGGTCCTACCTCTCCTCTGTATGGACCTGATCTCCGAGGGAACGGGTTCGTAGAATACCACCAGGTCTGTTGACGGTATGTCCAGCCCCTCCTCGCCAACGCTGGTGGCGACCATCACATTGTACTTTCCCTCCTCAAAATCCTTTATCAC